>NZ_JBIEKD010000002.1:0-247735 GCF_043496955.1 Thalassobacillus sp. B23F22_16
TCATAATAACTAGCTCCTTCCGTAATGTAGCTCTGGTTTGGTTTTTGTTTGGCAGTAACCATTCTAACCAGATTAACCTACGATTTTACGAGTAAGGAGCTAGTTTTCGTTCATGATAACTCGAGCTGACGCTCTGTGGGGTCTCATCTAACCCGCGTATCCCACAGGAGTCTCGTCGTTCCCCTACACCCCTTGCTATAGGAAGCTCTCGAAATCCAAACTGACACATGATGATAAAAAGAAAACTTGGTACTCTTTTACATCCTTTATAAAGGCGTCTAGATGAAGGTTTTAGTAATACACATTTAGAAGGGTCCGCTTGTTACATAACTGGTTGGATGGGCTGGGAAACGGGGAGACTCCCGCGGGAGAAGGGGCTAGGCGAGATCCCACAGGGCTTTAGCCTGAGGAAGCTTGCCAGGTCCCCCGCAGGAAAGTGAGTCGTTTTCCAGCCCATCCCTTTCCTCTCATGGTAACGGACCCATCTACCTTGAAACTGAGTCTTCAGCAATTGGGAGCTTTCATTTTAAAATCAACATTGAGATTTAACAGAGTCATTCTATTAAACCTCTGTCTTGCATACATATAAAGCAAACGATAGAGGAGGGATGGAATGGACGTCAATCGCCAGGATGCGTGGAAAGAAAATGAAGATTTACTATTGGCAGAAACGGTGCTCCGCTGCATTCGACAGGGGAGGACGCAGCTGGAAGCTTTCCGGGAAGTAGCTGATAAACTCTCCCGAACCCCTGCAGCCTGTGGCTTTCGCTGGAATGCCAATGTCCGTAAGCATTACCAGCAGGCTATTGAAACTGCCAAAAATGAAAGAAAAAGGAAACAACATGCAAAAGCAGCAATTCCAAATGCTGCCCTCAATATGTCGCTGGATGATGCTATTTCTCTACTGACCGAGATGAAAGAAAAACAGCATTCTGCCGGAGATCCAAACGTGCAGGAGCAGGTAAAAACATTGAGGGAAGAAAACCAGGCGTTAAAAGATGCCGTAACACGCTACCAGTCAGCCTGGAAAGAAGTAGAAAAACTGATGGACTGGGTGCAAAAAGATAAGAACTTGCCGGTTTAATGGCATTATTTTTTTATGACTCCTTTTCAGGTTATGCGCTATGGTATACCATACAATCCTATCAAAAATAGAAGCCACGCTATCGAGCTCATAGCGCGGCTTATTTTATATAACATAGTGTGCTAACTTTTTAACTTACTCCGGATTTTCTCCAGTTTCTTTTTCCTCTACACCTGCAGGCATCCAGATTAATGGATTCTCACCCAGGTCCCGTTCCATTTCATAATGTGCTTTTTGGAAGCCCATTTTCTCCCAGAACCCGTGAGAATTGATGCGCGGATTCGTTTTGAGTGGCAAATCATAGCTTTTCGCAAAATCAACTAAAGCTTTTCCATATCCTTTGCCGCGGTAGTCCGGCAGTACTTCGAGTTTCCATAACTCATGGTAATCCTGCGGCGGGTTGAAGTATTGGTCATACTTGGCACCTACGCGGTAAAGGCTCATTCTGGCTACTAAAGCGTTTCCATAATAGATTCCAAAAAACGGCGATTCGCTGTCATTTTCCACAATATTGCTCTGCAAATCCTCCAGCATGGAAAGTTCCTGGTTACCATATTCTTTAAACCGCTTAAATTCTTCAAGGGTCTTATAATTAACTAATAAACGTTCTACTTGTAAAGTTTCCACCATGATGATTTCCCCTTTCATTTCTCTATACCCTTATTATAATATAAAAATTTTCAGAATGAAATGAACAATTGAGTGTTCGCTCAATTTATGGCAAATATTAGTGCTCTTTATTTCAATCGTTTGCTACAATATTTAGTAAAAGAAGAGGGATTGGAGGCGGCGATGTGGAAATAGGTATCATCGGCGGCGGGGCTACCGGTATGCTACTTGCCCATTATCTGGGTGAAAGTCATCAGGTAACCTTATACGTACGCCGAAAGGATCAGGCAGCAAGTATTGAAAGTAACGGAATTCAGCTTGAGGGCACGAGTATTGCTACGATTATCCGTGTCCGCCAAATCGAAGAAGGCATCAGAAATCATGCTGTCTTGTTTGTTTGCGTCAAACAGCATCATCTGGATTCTTTAATCCCGGTCCTTAATGAAATGGATGACTCCATAACAGTAATTTTTCTGCAAAACGGGATGGCTCATATAGAAAAAGCAAAAGAGCTTTCAGCTAATGTGATGGTCGGGGTGATTGAACATGGTGCCTTGAAAGTATCTGACCACACGGTACGTCACACCGGAAGAGGGATCATCCGAGTGGCTTCTCTCACGGGAAGTATGGATAGCGGAAGTTTGGTGGAACGATTGCATCAGGAAGATTTCCCGTTTGTATTAGAGCAAGACTACTATCCAATGCTGGCAAAGAAATTGATTATCAATGCTGTTATAAATCCGCTGACCGCCTTACTCGAAATACGTAATGGCCAGTTGCTGGACAACCCATACCTAACCAAGCTTGCCAGGCAACTATGCAGGGAAGCCTGCAATGTACTCGCTCTGGATGAAAACGAAGAATGGGCGAATGTGGAGCGGATTGCCCGGTCGACAGCCAAAAACTATTCTTCGATGTATAAAGATTTATCCGCAGGCAGAATAACAGAAATAAACGCGATCACCGGTTACCTTCTGAAAAAATCCCCTGGACAAATCCCAGCACATTCTTTTATCTACCAAGCCATAAATGCCAAACAATTTGAAAAGAGAAAGGAGGAGGAAGATGAGTGATATCTTGATTTACATGTATGCGGCCGCATTAACGATGCCTATCCCGATATTGTTTATTTTCTATTTCATCTATCGAAAAATATACCGTCATAAATGGAAAGCGATCCATAAGACGACCAACCTGGCTACACTTCTATTTATCCTGTCTGTCGACTTATTGGCGAAAGTACTGTTTGAGCAGTCTTTTTTCGGTTATATCCTGCTGGTTTTGCTGCTGGTATTGACAGGAGCTATTATTATCCAGTATCGCCTTCATGAAGAAATAGCGTTCAAACGGGCGTGGAAGGGATTTTGGCGTTTTAATACGTTATTATTCGGTTTCCTGTATATCAGTCTCAGTTTGTATGGACTTGCCGGTAAACTGCTCGCATTATAAAACAGAATATGTGAATTACGCGCTCCTTTTTTGTACAATACATAAGTATACATATTTCAGAATGAAAAGGAGACCTTCACATATGCGCATTGATCCAATTGATTTACCAACAACCAACCCTCTGATAAAAGATTATCGCCAGGCAAACGAGCGCGTACAGGATAAGTTCCACTATCATCCTTTTCACTCGACGGTATTCGCTGATCGGAAAAAAGATTTGAAGGAACAATCTTTCCAACGAGATGAACTCTTACGTGTCTTACATGAGATAAATGCGAAATGGGATGCCCCGCGCAGCACAATGGAAAATATCGACCGGCTTGCTGATGCAGAGAGCACCGTCGTCATCGGAGGTCAACAGGCAGGTCTGCTGACTGGTCCGTTATATTCCGTTCATAAATTGATTTCTATTATTAATCTGGCAAGGAAGGCAGAGAAAGAAGAAGGAACGCCGGTGGTCCCGGTATTTTGGATTGCCGGGGAGGACCATGATTTTGATGAAATCAATCATGTCTATCTTCCTGAAAATAACCGTATGCAAAAATATCAGGTGAAGCATACTCCGGGCAAAAAATCTTCGGTGACGGATCTACCAATGGAAAAGCCGGCAGTTGAAGAATGGCTGGGACAATTGTTTAGCCACCTGGAAGAATCCGTATATACGAAAGATCTGGAAAATCAAATCTATCAACTAATAAACCAATCGAAGAGCTATGTGGATTTCTTTGCCCGCCTGATATTCCATCTGTTTCGTGAAGAAGGAGTCGTGCTGGTCGACTCCCATCACCCCTCCTTCCGTAAACTGGAATCGGAGCACTTTAAAGCGATGATCCATAACCAGACACAGATCACGCAGGGGGTGTATGCGGCCTGGCAGCAGAACATGCAGCAAGGCTATCCGGTTTCCCTTGATTGCAACCTGTCAGATGCCCATTTATTCTACCATCACGATGGAGAAAGGGTACTGTTAATGAAGGGGGAGGACGGGAATTACTACGGCAAGCAAAACGAGGTCGTATTGACGAAAGAAGAGTTGCTGGACATGGCTGAAGAACACCCGGAATTCCTTAGTAACAATGTAGTGACCCGGCCATTGATGCAGGAGTTAATGTTTCCTACACTCGCTTTCATTGGCGGTCCCGGGGAAATCAATTATTGGTCGGTGTTGAAGCCTGCTTTTGAGGCGTTGGAAGTAAAAATGCCACCAGTTTTCCCGCGTCTTTCATTTTCTCTTATCGACCGTAAAGCGGCAAAATATCTGGATCTCTTCCATTTAAGAGCGGAGGATGTGATTGAAAAAGGGATCAGTCATGAAAAGACAGCCTGGCTCATCTCACAAAGTTACCCTCCATTAGAAGAAATTACGGATCAGGTAAAAAATGGTATTGAACGACTCCATCAGCCATTAAGAGAGAAGGCAGCTGAAATACGTGATGATGTCGGTCAACTGGCAGATAAGAATTTAGCTTATCTTTTTAAAGACATTGAATTTCTGGAACAGCGGATGACAAAAGCTCTAGAAGAAAAGCACGCAAACGAGCTCAACAAATTTGACTACCTGGAGCTATTGCTGCACCCAGGAGAAGGGCTTCAGGAACGGATGTGGGGTATCCTCCCATGGATAAACCAGTATGGGTGGGAACTCTTTGAAGAAATACTGGAACATGATATGAGATTTGAGGAGTCTCACCACTGTATTTACCTATAATCCCCCACCATCCTCCACCAAGGTGTCAAAAACCGTTAAAAACCTTGATGGGACAACAATTAAGCGTCGAAAAATAAAGAAGGAATCCTGCTCATTGGAGCAGGATTTTTTTTAGTGTGGGGAGAAAGTGTATGTTAATGTGGAGGAAAGTGGGGGAATGTGGTACACTGGATTTATTCAGAAAGTGGGGAAGACTCTATGTTCATGGGCGAATTCCAACACAACATTGATACGAAGGGTAGAATCATTGTTCCTGCCAAGTTCCGTGAGGGCCTGGGGGATAGTTTCGTATTGACCCGTGGACTGGATAAATGTTTGTTTGCTTACCCAATGACTGAATGGAGAATCCTTGAAGAAAAACTTAAGAAACTCCCACTTACTAAAAAAGACGCCCGCGCCTTCACACGTTTCTTCTTCTCTGGTGCAGTAGAATGCGAAGTGGACAAGCAGGGAAGAGTAAATATCGCACAACCACTAAGAAATTTCGCAGAACTGGAGAAGGAATGTGTCGTAATCGGTGTCTCTAACCGGATTGAATTCTGGGCGAAGGATAAATGGGAAGACTATTTTGAGGAATCAGAAGAATCCTTTGCGGAGATTGCTGAAAATATGATGGACTTCGATATTTAATTCGAAAATAAGAAGCGGGTGATTGGATGTTTGATCATTATAGTGTATTGAAAAAGGAAGCTGTCGAGGGATTACAAATCCAGCCAGAAGGTACATACGTTGATTGTACATTAGGTGGTGGAGGTCATTCAGAAGCCATATGTGAGCAGCTAAGTACAGGTGGAAGATTGATTGCTTTCGACCAGGATGAAATGGCACTCGAGGCAGCAACAGAGAGGCTGAAGCCTCATCACGACAAAATTACATTTGTACATGCGAATTTTAAAGAATTGGAGTCTCAGTTAGAGAAGCTTGGTATCAAACAAGTGGATGGAATTTTGTTTGATTTAGGGGTGTCGAGCCCCCAGCTGGATGTGAAAGAGCGTGGGTTCAGTTATCAAAATGATGCGCCGCTTGACATGCGGATGAATCAGCAGGATTCATTTTCAGCTTATCAGGTCATCAATGAATGGCCATATGAGAAGCTGGTGAGGATTTTTTTCCAATATGGTGAAGAAAAATTTTCAAAGCAAATTGCCAGAAAGATAGAAACAAAGCGGGAAGAACAGCCGATTGAAACGACGTTTGAACTAGTCGATATCATTAAAGATGCGATCCCGGCGCCCGCCCGCAGAAAAGGCGGTCATCCTGCGAAACGCGTTTTTCAGGCAATTCGAATTGCCGTCAATGATGAGCTTGGCGTATTCAGCAACGCGCTTGATCAGGCTGCTCGTTCCGTTTCTGTTAACGGACGGATCGCTGTGATTACGTTCCATTCACTGGAAGACAGGATTTGTAAACAGGCATTCAAAAAGTGGAGCAGTAATCCACCGGTGCCAAAGAACATCCCGATCATTCCAGAAGAAAAGAAACCGCCATTCAAGCTCATTACGAGAAAGCCAATCGTACCGGAAGAGGACGAATTAGATGACAATCGCAGATCAAGGTCCGCTAAGCTGCGAATTGTAGAGAAAGTAAAAGAATGGACAGAAGAATTCAAAAGCGATGAAAGGTGGAACAAATAATGAACGCAGAGCAAATAAAACATGTGCAACAGCCTGAAGAACAACAGCAAAAACAGGTGAAAGTCAAAGTCCAGAAAAAACGCTGGATTTCCAGAGGAGAAAAATTTCTTTATACCGCAGTAAGTGGAATAGTACTCACTGCCTCTGTTTTTATGGTACAATTTTCATCTACGACTGACGCTCTGAATAGAGATGTACAGAAATTAGAGCAACAGGTCAAAGTACAAAAGGCAGAAAATGAAAGTCTTCAGTATGAAGTGAAAGAATTAAGCAATCCGGATCGTATCCTTAAGATCGCGAAGGAGAACGGATTGAATATTCAAAATGCCCAGGTTAAACAGGCGTCAACCATCGGAAATTAACAAAAGATTGTGGTGATCATCTGATGAAAAGCAAGAATACCCACCGGATGGCTAAAGTGTGGATGCTGTTTTTTTCCTTGCTGTTCATGCTGCTGTTAGGTAGATTTCTTTATATTCAGACAACCGGAGAAGTGCAGGGGATTGATTTAGATGAATGGGCCGATAAGAAGCGTACAAGTGCCTATCAGCTTGATGCGACCCGCGGCCGGATCCTGGATCAGAATGGCATGACACTGGCCTATGATCGCCCGACCTACAGACTTTATGCCATCGTCGATGAAAGCTATTCCACTAACCTTGAGGAGCCAAAGCATGTCACCGACCCGGAAGAAACGGCGGATATGCTGGCTCCTTTATTAGATATGGAAGCTGGTGAAATAGAGTCAAAGATTGAATCAGGCATGGAAGACGGTCGGTTCCAGGTGGAATTCGGAGCAGCGGGAAGGGATCTATCCCAACAGACAATGAAGGATATCAAGGAAAAGAACATCCCAGGTATTAATTTTATCGAAGAATCGAAAAGGTACTACCCAAATGGAACATTCGCTTCGCATGTCATCGGTTTTTCCCGTACGGAAGATGGGGAAAACAAAGGGATCACAGGCGTAGAGAAGCAAATGCAGAAATACTTAGATGGAAAACCCGGCCGGATATCTTATCAGCGGGATAAATACGGAGTGAAACTCCTGGATCCAAAAGAAGTGATTCAGCAGCCGGAAGACGGCGATGATGTCGTCCTAACTATCGACCAGAAGATTCAGACCTTTTTAGAAGATGCTATGTCGCAAGTAGAAGAGCAATACAACCCGAAACGGATTATGGCAGCCGTCATGGATCCGGATACCGGGCAGATTCTGGCGCTTGGTAATCGTCCGAGCTACAACCCGAATCAGATCGGTGAGGTGGAGAATTGGTATAACGATATCGTTTCTTACTCTTTTGAGCCAGGTTCGACGATGAAGATCTTCACGTGGGCGGCAGCGATGGAAGAAGGAGTGTACAATGGGAATGAAAAATTTTCTTCCGGCAGCTACCAGTTTGATGAAGGAAGCCGGCCGATTCGAGACCATCGCCGTGAAGGGTGGGGAGACATTACTTACGATAAAGGTATGCGTGTTTCCTCAAACGTAGCGGCAGCCAAGCTATCCGAAAAAGTCGGATCCGATAAATTCCTTGATTACTTGCATGATTTTGGATTTGAAAACAAAACCGGCATCGACTTGCCTGGAGAAGAAACCGGAAAAATACTTTATAAATGGCCGGTTGAAAAATTGACCACCGCCTATGGACAAGGTACGACAACAACTCCAATCCAGCTATTGACCGCAGCGAGCGCAGTAGCGAACGATGGCAATATGATGCGTCCATACGTATTATCGCAGGTGTTAGATGGTGAAACGAAAGAGGTTGTCAGTGAGAATGAGCCTGAAAAGATTGGTGATCCTATCTCGCCTGAGACGGCCGAAAAAATGCGCGATCTGCTTGGAACTGTCGTTTCTGAAGACGATGGTACAGCAAGCGTCTATCAGCTTAATGATTATACATTGGCAGGGAAGACGGGTACGGCACAAATCCCGGATTCAGAAACAGGGAAATATATGACAGGTAAGAACAACTACATGTTTTCCTTCCTCGGGATGGCTCCTCAGGATGATCCGGAATTACTGATTTATGTAGCTGTACAGCAGCCAGAATTGGAAGTGACAGAATATGGACCTGAGCCTGTTTCTCATATCGTAAAGACAGTGACAGAGAACAGTCTCCATTATTTGGATATTCGTCCGGATCAGGAAACGACAGAAACGGTGGACCCAATCGAACTGCCTGATGTTATTGATGATAAGGTTAAGAAGGCAAAAGAGAAACTTGGTGATACATTCAATCGGGTGACAGTAATCGGGAATGAAAATGATAAGGTGGAACAAATTTATCCGGAACCAGGGGCTCCTGTACTTCCGAATCAGCGTATTTTCCTTATTGCCGATGAACCGACGATGCCGGATATTACTGGATGGTCAGCAAGAGATGTCTTCCATTTTGCTGATATGTTCGGGTTGAAAGTTGAAACAATGGGCAGCGGTTTTGCCTATAAACAAAGTGTTCCTGAAGGTGCAAAGATTCAAAATGGCGGGTATCTCGTAGTAGAATTTCAGCCGCCAGGACTAGAAAATGAAGAAGAGACAGAGGAAGAGGATAAGAATCCAGATGAAGAAACGGACTCTTCCTCCTGATTTGAGCAGTGTTCTAATCGTTTTTTGACTGTCATATAGTGATACAAGCTAAGTCTATGCGCGAAAGGGGCCAGGTTGATGAAGCGCGTATCACTCGTAACAGTCAGAAAACGGTTGATCACTGTTTTTATTTTGGCAGCGGTCATTTTCTTGATCATTATGATCAGGCTGGGATATGTACAATTTGTGCTTGGTGATTTTCTTGTGGCCGATGCAGAAGAATCATGGAGCAGGGACATTACCTTTGAGCCAGAACGAGGGAAGATACTGGATACCGAAGGAGAAGTTTTAGTGGGCAACGTATCAGCACCTACGGTGATGGTCGTACCGAGACAAATTAAGGAACCAAAACGAGCGGCACAGGAACTGGCTCGTATTTTGGACATGCCTGTGGAGAAAGCTTATCAGCATGTAACCAAAAACATTTCGATCGAGAGAATTCATCCAGAAGGCAGGAAGATATCCGAGGAACAGGCAAAAGCAATCCAGGGGTTGAGGATGGAAGGGATCTATGTAGCACAGGACTCTAAACGTCACTATCCTAACGGTGCTTTTCTTTCCCACGTGCTCGGTTTTACCGGAATCGATAACCAGGGGCTGATGGGCCTCGAGGCTTTCTATGATGAAAAATTGAGCGGGGATCCGGGCTATCTTTCCTTTTACTCGGATGCCAAAGGAAAACGGATGCCTGATAAAGCCGATGTTTATAAAGCTCCCCAGGATGGTATGGATTTACAACTTACCATTGATCAACGTGTACAGACAATCATGGAGCGGGAACTCGATATTGCAGTTTCTAAATATGAGCCGGATGGAGCGATAGCCATTGCGGTTGACCCGAAGACCGGGAGAGTACTTGGTATGTCGAGCAGACCCAATTTCCATCCGGAAAAGTACCAGAAAGTTGATGCTTCTGTATACAACCGTAACCTGCCAGTATGGAGCACTTATGAGCCAGGTTCCACTTTCAAAATAATCACATTAGCTGCAGCGCTGGAAGAAGGTTTGGTGGATCTGCACGAAGACCATTACCACGATTCTGGATCAATCAATGTCGATGGTGCTAAAATAAGGTGCTGGAAAAGTGGTGGACATGGGGATCAAACCTATTTGGAGGTCGTTCAAAATTCATGTAACCCAGGATTCGTTAATTTAGGGCAAAAGCTGGGAAAAGAAAAATTATTCCAGTACATCGATAATTTTGGATTTGGTAAAAAAACAGGAATAGACTTGCAGGGAGAAGGGAAAGGGATATTGTTCAAGCCGGAAAATGTAGGGCCGGTTGAACTTGCGACCACCGCTTTCGGGCAAGGGGTATCGGTTACACCAATCCAGCAGGTAATGGCGGTAGCGGCAGCTGTCAACGGAGGTTATCTCTATGAACCTTATATCCAGGAAGGATGGCGTGACCCTGTGTCAGGTGAATTGGTAGAAAAAAATGAGCCAAAGCTGAAAGAACAGATTATTTCTGAAGAAACTTCGGAGGAAGTCAGCAAAGCTTTGGAAAGTGTAGTAGCCAGTGGGTCAGGCAGGGGAGCGTATGTGGAAGGTTACCGCGTTGGTGGAAAGACAGGTACCGCTCAGAAAGTCGGCAAGGATGGGACCTATATGAAGAATAATTATATTGTATCCTTCATAGGTTTCGCTCCGGCGGATGATCCGGAGTTGGTTGTATATCTCGCTGTCGACAATCCGAAGAATACCATTCAGTTCGGTGGAGTAGTAGCTGCTCCGATTGTAGGGAATATTATGGAGGACAGTTTGAGGGCGTTAGGAGTCGAACAAAGAGACGGCGGTCTGGAGAAAGAGTACAAGTGGCCGGATCAGCCGATGGTCGAAATGCCTGATCTGGTTGGTATGGACAGGGAAGAACTCACCAATTACCTGATCGATCTCAATATAGACGTCAGTGGAGAAGGCAACAAAGTTATCCAGCAGGCACCTGCTCCAGGCGTGAAGTTAGAAACGGGATCATCCATCAGAATTTACTTAGGAGAATGAGGTTTTTATAGATTGACTTCTGTTATGGCTCCCTTTAATTAAAGATGCCGTTTAGAGGCAGCTTGATTCTCCTATGTGCCTTCATCAAAATAAAGAACAAATCGCTCATTCAAGTTTTTCTGAGTAAATTTTCTTCTGTCATCGTGAGATTGAAAAACTTTTGCTATAATAAATGAGAATGTGTTTACAGTTAGGATGATAATATTGAAACTACCAGAATTATTGAGACATATACCTTATTTCCAAACAAATCAACCGATAACAGAAATTGAAATAACCGGAGTGGAAATGGATTCCCGTCAAGTGAAAGAAGGGGACTTGTTTATCTGTCTGCCTGGTGAACATTTTGACGGGCATGACTTTGTGGACCAGGCGATCAAAAAAGGAGCGGCAGCGCTCGTTTGTGAGCGCCCTCTTGATGTATCTGTACCGTATGTGGTTGTCCCGGACTCCAACAGGGCAATGGGCAGTATTGCCAACACTTTTTACAAGTATCCGACGACCGGAATGCAGCTGATCGGTATAACCGGGACAAATGGGAAAACGTCGATCAGCTATCTGCTTGAGGAAGTTTTCCAGATGAATCAGCATAAGACCGGCTTGATCGGTACGATCCAAATGAAAATCAATGAGTCGGTGTATCCTGTGAAAAACACGACACCTGACTCATTGTTTTTGCAAAAAAGTTTTCATACCATGAAAGAGCAAAACGTGGATACCACCATTATGGAGGTTTCTTCCCATGCATTAGATAAAGGAAGGGTGCATGGCTGCGACTTTGATGTGGCCGTTTTTACGAACTTGAGTCAGGATCATCTGGACTATCATAGCACCATGGATGAATATCTTCATGCTAAGTCACTGTTATTTGCCCAACTGGGGAATACATACCATCCTCAACACCCGAAGTTTGCCGTCATCAATGAAGATGATGATGCGGCCGATGTCATGAAACGCAGTACTGCTCAGCCGGTTCTTAGTTACGGCATTCAAAAGGAGGCTGCGATCATGGCGAAAGACCTTCACCTGCATGAAAAAGGGACGACATTTACATTGAGTACCCCTGAAGGAGATACCCTTATCAACAGCAGCCTGATGGGTAAATTCAATGTATATAATATGCTGGCTGCTGCCGGGGCAGCGATTGCCTCCGGGGTGAAACTTGCCGTGATTAAAAAGGCACTGGAGGCCTCCAAGGGTGTCCGTGGACGTTTTGAACCCGTAGAGGAGAATCAGCCATTCGGCGTGGTCATTGATTATGCTCATACGCCTGATTCCCTTCATAATGTGTTGCAGACAATGCGGGAGTTTTGTAAAGGCAAAGTAAGGGTAGTGGTCGGTTGTGGTGGTGATCGGGACCGGACAAAGCGCCCGCTGATGGCAGATGTAGCGATGGAGTTCGGTGACCATGCGATTTTCACATCAGATAACCCGCGTACAGAATCGCCGGAACAGATTCTTGATGATATGACCGATCACTTGTCAGGTGGGTATGACAGAATAGTCGACCGCCGGGAAGCCATAGAATATGCTTTAGAAACAGCACAGCCAGGAGACATGGTATTGATTGCCGGGAAGGGTCATGAAACCTACCAGGACATTAACGGAAAAAGATATGAGTTTGATGACAGAGAAATAGCGCGACAACTTTTAAAGCAGCTAAAGGAGAGTAAGTGATGTTGTTTGCTGTAAAAGAATTATGTGAACTGTTCCCTGAATATAAGGGAGCAGCAATGGATAGCATTCCTTTACGTCAGGTAATGACAGATTCAAGAAAAGAAATGAAACAAAGTGTTTTTGTGCCGATTGTCGGTGAAAATTTTGATGCGCATGAGTTTTTAAAACAGGCGATCGAAAATGGAGCGGTAGCTGCCTTATGGCAAAAAGACAGGGAAGTGCCTCGGTTTGTACCGACGGATTTCCCGTTATTTTTTGTAAATGAGACCACGGAAGCGATGCAGAAAATGGCAGGCTTCTATTTAAACAAAGTGAGCCCCCAAGTGATTGGCATCACCGGTTCAAATGGAAAAACCACGACCAAAGATTTGACAGCAGCGGTCCTCAGCACGAAATTTCGGACGCATAAGACAGACGGGAATTTCAATAACCATATAGGACTCCCTTTAACCATATTCGCGATGCCGGAGGATACGGAAGTAGCTGTTCTGGAAATGGGTATGAGCCAGGCTGGGGAAATTGAGGTGTTGAGTCGACTTGCCAAGCCGGATTACGCCCTGATTACGAATATCGGGGAATCGCATATTGAATATTTAGGAAGCCGTGAGGGGATTGCTAAAGCAAAGCTGGAAATCAAGGCCGGTCTCAAAGGTGACGGGGCATTGATATTTGATGGGGATGAACCGTTACTGGCTGAAGAATTAAAGGATCCGAATAACTGGGGTTGTGGTATAGACGAACATAACAGAACCCAGATCAAAGACCTGAAATTAAACGATCTGAAAAGCAGTTTTGTCATTGACGGGGTTCATTATGAATTACCGCTTGCAGGTAAGCATAATGTTAAAAATGCGAGCTATGTCATTACGCTGGCCCGTCTAATGGGGCTTTCCAGCGAGCTGATCCAGCAGGGACTTGACCAGATTCAGGTTACAGGCATGCGGTTTGAGCGGCTGGAGGGAAAACATGGGTCCTTGATTATTAATGATGCCTACAATGCTTCTCCTACATCCATGAAAGCTGTCATTGAAGTCATCAAAGGCATGAATGAAAAGAAAAATAAAATTCTGGTGCTCGGTGATGTTTATGAACTCGGCAACCATGCAAAAGCAATGCATCGCAGTGTCGCAGATGTGATAGATGAAGATATTGCGGCTGTCTATACATTTGGTGAAGACGCCGATGAAATCAGTAAAGCCGTAGCGGAAAAGAAATTGAATATCAAATCCGAACATTTCACAGATAAAACATCTTTACAGCAAGTAGTAGAAAAAGATCTCGATAAGGATACGGTGGTATTAGTTAAAGCTTCCAGGGGGGTAAAACTGGAAACAATCATCGATCCTTTAGTAGAGAAGTAAACGGACGGTAACCAGGAACAAAGGAGGAATATTAGATGAACGATTTTGTACTATTAATTACAATAGCCATCGCATTTTTAATCACCGTCCTGATTTCACCTGTATTCATCCCATTTCTTCGAAGACTGAAGTTCGGACAGAGTATTAGGGAAGAAGGACCAGAAAGCCACCAGAAAAAATCAGGGACGCCGACGATGGGCGGGCTGATGGTACTGTTTTCTGTCAGCATAACGACCTTGATCATGGCAGCTAAATTCAATCCGGAACCAATGAGTTTTGAAGTCTTTTTACTTTTATTCGTATTGATTGGGTATGGATTGATTGGATTTCTTGATGATTTTATTAAGGTAGTCATGAAGCGGAATCTTGGGTTGACTTCCAAGCAAAAATTGCTCGCACAGTTTGTCATCGCTGTCGTTGTTTATTTAATTTTACGTCAGCATAATTTCCCGACCTACATAGCTGTACCAGCTACAGATATCCAAGTAGACCTTGGTCTGCTTTATCCTGTTTTAATTCTTGTGATGCTGGTAGGAGCTTCTAACGCCGTCAACTTGACGGATGGGTTAGATGGCCTGTTAGCCGGCACAGCTGCACTGGCATTCGGTGCTTTTGCTATCCTGGCATGGACAGGAAATCCGCAATTTGAGATTACTATTTTTTCTTTAGCGGTTGTAGGATCACTGCTCGGGTTTTTAGTATTCAATGCCCACCCGGCTAAAGTATTCATGGGCGACACTGGATCATTGGCATTAGGTGGAGCGATCGCAATCGTTGCTATCCTGACCAAACTGGAAATCCTCCTGGTTGTTATTGGAGGAGTATTCGTCATTGAGACATTATCGGTCATTATTCAGGTAATATCATTCAAAACGAGAGGCAAACGAGTATTCCGGATGAGCCCGCTCCATCACCATTATGAATTGCAGGGCTGGTCAGAATGGCGTGTGGTGACTTCTTTCTGGCTTGTCGGTCTGGTGTTTGCCATTTTAGGAATTTATATTGAGGTGTGGTTAGGTTGAAACGATTACAAGATTTTCCTTATCAGCATGCATTGATTTTAGGACTTGCCAAAAGTGGAACAGCAGCAGCAAAGTTATTACTGGACAGCGGTGTAAACGTCCGTGTCAATGACTATAAAGCAAGCCAGGAGGACCCGGTGGTGCAGGAGCTGGAAAAAGCAGGAGCTGAGGTGGTTCTTGGAGGTCATCCGGTTTCTGCTTTGGATGGTATCGATGTCATGGTAAAAAATCCAGGCATCCCGTATGACAATAGTCTGGTGGCGGAAGCGGAAAAGCGAAACCTGCCGGTCATTACCGAAGTTGAGCTTGCCGCACATCTTCATCATGGTCCCATTGTAGGTATTACCGGCTCAAACGGTAAAACTACCACTACTACACTTACCCATGAAATGTTGAAAGCGAGCGGTAGAGAGCCAAGAATTGCCGGTAATATCGGGGAAGTTTCCTGTGAAGTAGCAAGGGAGACAACGGATGATCAGTCGATGGTAATCGAATTGTCTTCCTTCCAGCTGATGGGAATTGAAAAATTTCGTCCTACCGTTGCTGTGTTATTGAACATTTATGAAGCACATCTGGATTACCATAAAACATTGGAAAATTACCAGCAAGCCAAGGCCCGTCTCTTCAAAAATCAAACGGCGGATGACTACCTCGTATATAATGCCGATGATCCTGTAATCGCTAAGTTTCTCGATGATGCAGCATCTGTTCTCGTACCTTTTTCTGCAAAGCAGGAATTGGAAGAGGGAGCATATGCAGACGAACAATATATCTATTATAACGGCAGCTCCATTATGAAGCGGGAAGATATCGTCCTCGTTGGAGAGCATAATATGGAAAATATATTAGCGGCAGTAGCAGCGGCGAAATTGAATGGTGCTACCGATGAAGGCATCCAAGAAGTGCTGACAAGTTTTAAAGGTGTTCCTCACCGGCTTGAATTTGTCGGCAATATCAAGGGCCGTCTGTTTTATAATGATTCTAAGGCAACTAATATTCTCGCTACATCCAAAGCATTGGGTGCATTTAAGCAGCCGGTGATTTTACTTGCCGGTGGTCTTGATCGGGGCAACAGCTTTGATGAATTGGTGCCATTTTTAGACCATGTGAAAGCTATGGTGGTCTTCGGTGAGACAGCGGATAAAATGACACAGGCAGCACAGCAGGCCGGTATTGCTGAAATTAAAAAAGTTGATAATGTAGGACAAGCAGCGCAAGTGGCATTTGACCTTTCCGGGGAAAAAGATGTCATACTCCTGTCACCGGCATGTGCCAGCTGGGATCAGTATACTACTTTTGAAGAAAGAGGGCATATGTATGTCCAAGCTGTGCATAAGCTGAAATAGGGGCTTGTTCACAGTTAAAGAAATGAAAGCCCCATTTTCCAATTTAGTTGGAGGAGGGGTTTTTTCTTGAGTAAAAAAAGCCAGCCGAGAGCCATGCCTGATATTTTGTTGATGGTTGGTATCTTATCTTTACTTACTATCGGAGTTATTATGGTATACAGTTCGTCCAGCATTTGGGCGACCTATAAATTCAATGATTCATTCTTCTTTGCGAAGCGGCAGATTTTATTTGCCGGAGCTGGTGTGTTGGCCATGTTTTTTATAGCGAGGGTGCCTTATCTGTTTTGGAGGACCCATGCCAAAAAGCTTCTGATTATCTGTTTTATCTTCCTGATTGCTGTCTTGATCCCTGGGGTAGGGATGGTAAGGGGAGGGGCACAAAGCTGGATTGGCGTCGGAGCTTTCAGCATCCAGCCGTCTGAGTTCATGAAACTTGGCTTAATCATTTTCCTGGCCAAGTTCCTTTCTGAGCGGCAAAAGTATATCACTTCCTTCCAACAGGGCTTTCTGCCAGCATTAAGTCTGGTACTTGTCGCGTTTGGATTAATTATGCTGCAGCCAGACTTAGGGACGGGCGTCGTGTTAGTGGGAACGTGTATGCTGATGATTTTTGTTTCTGGAGCGAGGTGGGCTCATTTTGTTGGGTTAGGATTGCTCGGTCTGGCTGGATTTGTCGCATTAATCGCTTCTGCACCATACCGGATCAAGCGGATAACCGCCTTTCTGAATCCGTGGGAAGATCCTTTGGGAAGCGGGTTTCAAATTATCCAATCGCTCTATGCTATCGGTCCCGGCGGGCTGATGGGGCTTGGTCTTGGGCAAAGCTTGCAAAAATTCTTCTACCTGCCTGAACCTCAGACCGATTTTATATTCGCCATTCTGGCAGAAGAATTAGGTTTTCTCGGCGGAGCATTCGTCCTGGCCTTGTTCCTGCTGGTACTTTGGCGGGGTATCCGTGTTGCTTTATATGCACCAGACCTGTATGGTACGCTTCTTGCACTTGGCATCGTAGGAATGATATCCATACAAGTAATGATCAATATCAGTGTAGTAACCGGACTTATTCCTGTTACCGGGATTACGCTACCGTTTTTAAGCTACGGCGGTTCTTCCTTAACGTTGACGTTATGCTCTGTCGGCATTCTGCTAAGCGTCAGCCGCTATTCAAAACTTTAAGGACCCTCTTTATAGTGTTCATTTGAAAATGGTTTGATTAACCTAATGGAATGTCAATTCCAAATCATATTTATACAATTAAAGCTCCCAATACCTGAAGACTCAGTTTCAAGATATATTTGTTTCCGTTACGGTAGTAACGGTAGGGAGGTCCGGGAAATCACTCGCTTTCCGTGGGCATGCGTTGAGCCTCCTCAGACTCCGTCTTCCGGGGTCTCACCTGTCATGTTCATCCCACTGGAGTCTCGCAATTTCCCGAACCTCCTTGCGTTTGTAAGAATACGGAAATATCGATATGCAGTCGTTCAACCAAAGGGAAAACTACTTATAACAGCATGCTTGTCACCAGCGAGCGGAGAAGACTTCTTCCTCAATAACAGGGATTCGTTTCTCTCATCCTTCGGATGGGTTGGTTGGGAAACTGCGAGACTCCCGCGGGAGAAGGGTCTAGGCGAGATCCCACAGGGCGATAGCCCGAGGAAGCTCGCCAGGTCCCCCGCAGGAAAGCGAGTGGTTTCCCAGCCAGCCCAGAAGTCTTTTGTGATGACGAATCCACCCTTATCTCGAAACTGAGTCTTCCACAATTCAGCCCTTTAGTGGAATATACATCCACAACAAGGGAATATATCCATAGAAAATTTATGAAAAATTCTTAGAAGAACAGTCAGAGATATTTTTCCAAAGCCGTACTATGTGAATGGTCATAGCTGCGGCTTTTTTCTGTATTAAAAGCTGAAAATAAAAGTATCATTAAAAAATCTGAAGTTTTTGCCACAGGGAGTCACAAAACGCGGGCTAACATGATAAAATGAAGGGGTGGATATATGTTTAATCGCTTTTCTTAGAGGGAACATGCAAACGGGTCTTAAAGGTGATAGCCTTGACGGCTAGGGATAACAACTTTACAGCCTAGGCTTCAATGCTTTGGAATGCCCCGTTTTTAGAATGGAAAAGCAGTTTGCAACAATTATTTCCAAAAGTTAAAAATAACGGAAGATGGATGGAAACTGTTGTATGATAGAGATATAACGAGCTAGCAGGAATGACTTTTCCTACATAGTATCCCATCTTCCCTGATATTGAACGATGTTAAGGGGAAATCATCATTATGGAGAAAAAAAATATTGTTTCCATTGAAGATCGTATTCCGAAGCTGAAACATGCCAGGAAGAAGAAAGCGAACAGGCGCTTGATCTTTTATTTGACGATTTTGTTCTTGTTGATTGCGATCGTTGTGTATTTACAGTCCCCCCTTAGCCATGTAAAACAAGTGGCCGTAGAAGGAAATGTCCATGTCTCCGATAAGGAAATCAAAGAAATGAGTCATGTAACCGGGAAAGATAATTTCTGGAAAGTGGACAAGCAACAGGTAGAATCCGGTGTGAAAGGACATCCGGAAGTTGCAAAAGTCAGTGTTTCCAGAGATTTTCCGAACACGATTACCATCCAGGTGGACGAATATGACCGCGTAGGCTACGTTAGAGTGGATGGAAGCTATTATCCGATACTGGAAAACGGCAAACGGCTGGACTCTTATGAATTGCGTGTAACAAACGGTGACGCACCGCTTTTGCTTGACTTTGATAAAGCAACCTACCTGGAGGAAATGTCCAAGGAATTGCGAGAGCTTCCATCGAGTGTCGCTAATTTGATTTCTGAAATTCATTGGACACCTACAGATGACAATCCATTTCAAATTAAGCTTTATATGAATGATGGGTATGAGGTACAAGGGACGATCAGGAATTTTTCAAAGAAAATGAGAGCATATCCATCGATCGTTACACAATTAAGTCCTGAAGATAAAGGGATTATTCATATCGATGTCGGCGCTTACTTTGAATCTTATTCCGACACAGAGCAGGAAGGTTCCTCTGAAGTAGAAAGTAGCGGGGAAGATCAACAGGGAGAGAATGAAGATGAAGCTCAGGGGTAAGCATGTTATTCTCGCTTTCGTCCTATTAGGGACCGGCTTTCTAGTCTCTTACAGCTATACACAAGCCGACGAGAGCTCCCAAATGGTAAAACTTGCTGATCGTACCTGGGAGAAGGAATACTACTATCGAAAGCAACTGTTGGATTTAGAATCCAGGAACAAAGAACTAAGGGAAGAATTGCAAACGAAAACAGAAGCAGTTCAGACTTATGAAGATGATCTGGCTGCGAACGAGCAGCAAATTGCAGATTTTGTCGAACGGAAGAAAAGACTTCAGATGCTTACTGGACAATTGCCTGTAAAGGGACCTGGATTGAGGGTGACGCTAAAGGATGCAGCATATATTCCAAGTGAAGAGCATGCCAATAGTTATATCGTCCATGAACCTCACATCCATCAAGTAGTCAACGAATTAAAGAGTGCCGGTGCTAAGGCAATCGCGATTAATGGTCAGCGATACGTCAGCAACAGCTATTTCGCCTGTACAGGCCCGGTCATCACAATAGATGGCGTTCAGCACCCCGCACCGTTCGTGATTACAGCGATTGGTGATCCTGAAGTATTGTTTTCCAGTCTATCTTTAAAAAATGGAGTAGTTGATCAGCTTGTTACTGATAACATTGAAGTAGAGCTGGAAAAGTCAGCGGAAATCCAAATGGATGCCAGGCTTTCGAGTGAAGGGTGATTTTCTTGAGTAAACGTACGAAATGGCTCATGTCATTAATTTTTGCCCTGGTTGGCTTCATGCTGGCAATCCAGTTTCAAACAGCCTCTTCCGAACCTGAGCTCCGCGATACACGTGATCAGTGGGAGGTCAGACAGGCATTGCAGGAGCAGCAGAAACTACAGCAGGAATTACTGGAGCAAATCGCTCAGGCTGACCGGACGCTTGAAGAGTATGGAGAAGTATCGGACGCTGAAAAACTGGAAACTTTAAAGTCCTCTATTCATCAATTAGAGCAGGAGGCTGGTTTAGCAGAGTTGGAAGGCAGTGGAGTCATTATAACACTTGCTCCTATTTTCCAGGAGTGGGAAGAAGGGGCCCCAGCTTATCCTACTGTAAGTCCCTCTCTGTTGACGCATTTGATCAATGAACTGAATACTTTTGGAGCTGCAGGGATCGGGGTAGGGGAGGAGCGATTCATCAGTATATCGCCTGTCCGTAATGTAAATGGAGAGACGTATATCAATAACCGCCCAATGCCTCCTTTGCCGATTACGATAAAGGCCATTACCAGTAATCCCAAAAAGATGATGGATTACGTCAATGCGAGTCGCTCCAGGGATATGTTCGCCCTTGATCAGATTGCCATGGAAGTGGAGGCAGAACAGCATATAGAGCTCCCGGGTTATGAAGATAACCTGCAGATAGACGTGCTCGAGCTGGATAGCAGTAAAGAAACAGGTGAGGATTAATGTGGCTGCCATTTGTCTTTTTAATCATCGGAGTTATCCTGGGTCTGTTAACGGATCTGCGGGTACCGGACGCTTATACCGATTACTTGACCATAGCGGTTCTTGCCGCTTTTGATACGCTATTAGGGGGGATAAGGGCACAATTAGAAAAGAAATTCGATGATATCGTGTTTTTGACTGGTTTCTTTACCAATGTATCCCTTGCTGCCTTGTTAGCATTCCTGGGAGTGCAGCTGGGTATTGACTTGTATCTTGCGGCAGTCTTTGCATTTGGTGTACGCTTATTCCAAAATATAGCGATCATCCGAAGACATCTCATCAATCAAACGATCAATTCTAGAAAACTGAAAAAAAATCCGGAAAAATAAGAGGAATATCACATCTATCTGTGGAAACAGAACATGACTTGATTCTATTTCCATATTTCTAAGTGGAAAGAACCATATAGTATATCAATCTATTTACGAAACGGGAAATTGATTGTATTTTCTTCTTATATTCGATAATATTTGAACTATTCATATGCCTTTAGTGCAGGAGGTGCATCGCTTTTGAATCAGAATGAAATATTAGTAAGCTTAGATATTGGGACCACGCGGATTAAAGTGATTATCGGGGAAATCCTGAATGATTCCCTGAATATCATCGGCGTAGGTACCGCTAAATCAAAAGGAATGAAAAAAGGAGCCATTGTAGATATCGATCAAACTGTCCAGTCCATCCGCTCAGCTGTCGAACAGGCGGAGAGAATGGTCGATATGAAAATAGATCGCGTCGTCGTCGGTGTCAACGGTAACCATATCCAGCTCCAGCCATGTCATGGTGTGGTCGCTGTTTCCAGTGATGACCGGGAGATCGGCGATGAAGATATAAAACGTGTCATTGATGCAGCACAAGTGATTTCGATACCACCGGAAAGAGAAATCATCGACGTCATTCCGAAACAGTTCATCGTGGACGGCCAGGACGAAATTACAGACCCACGCGGTATGATTGGCGTCCGTCTGGAAATGGAAGGTACGATCATCACTTGTTCGAAAACAGTGCTACATAACTTGTTGAAGTGTGTGGAAAGAGCTGAACTGCAAGTGTTGGATATCTGCCTTCAGCCTTTGGCTGCAGGTACAGTAGCGTTATCAGATGATGAAAAAAATCTTGGGGTCGCTTTAATCGATATTGGTGGAGGCAGTACCACTGTTTCTGTATTTGAGGATGGCCACCTGAAAGGTACAAGCATGACGGCTTTGGGCGGAGACAACATTACGAAAGATCTCTCTATCGGTCTTCGGACATCCACAGAAGAAGCTGAGGAAATTAAAGTGGAACATGGCCATGCATTTTTCGATGATGCCCGTGAAGAGGAACAATTTGAAGTGACGATTATAGGAAGTAATCGAAAACAAACATTCAATCAATTGCAGATTTCTGATATGATTGAAGCTAGACTAGAAGAGATTTATGTGTTTGCCGCTCAAGAGATTCACAGAATGGGCGTAAAAGATTTGCCTGGAGGTTTTGTACTGACAGGAGGCTCGATGAGCATGCCTGGTGTCATGGAACTTGCCCAGGATATCTTCCATGCGAATGTCCGTCTCGCTATTCCGGATTATATCGGGGTTCGCGAACCGCAATTTACCAGTGGTGTCGGAATCTTGCAATTCGCTTATCGTAATGCGAAAATACAAGGAAAAGAGATTTTTCCATCCGTCCAGGTGGTGGATGCTCAACAGCCTAGACCGAAGAAACAGAAAAGAAGTACGCCAAAGCAGCAAGAGCAGCAGGAGAAACCTGTAAAAGAAGAAAAAGAGAAAAAGGAATCAGGATTATCCAATCTACTGAAATACTTTTTCGACTAAACAACGTTTCCTTCATAACTGACGAATGGAAGCTAAAATAAGTCTCGTAATCTTTGAACTGGGAGGAACGAAAAATGTTAGATTTTGATACAAGCATGGACCAATTAGCAACGATAAAAGTTATTGGGGTTGGTGGCGGCGGAAGTAACGCTGTCAACCGTATGATCGAACACGGAGTACAAGGTGTAGAATTTATTGCAGTCAACACGGATGCGCAGGCATTGAACCTGTCCAAAGCAGAAGTGAAAATGCAAATTGGCGGCAAGCTGACCCGTGGTCTCGGGGCAGGTGCCAACCCGGAAGTAGGTAAAAAGGCTGCTGAAGAAAGCAAAGAGCAGCTGGAAGAAGCGTTGCAAGGTGCTGACATGGTATTTGTCACGGCTGGTATGGGCGGCGGTACCGGTACTGGCGCAGCGCCTGTCATCGCTCAAGTGGCAAAAGAACTTGGCGCGTTGACCGTCGGTGTTGTTACACGTCCATTCACTTTTGAAGGGCGTAAGCGTTCTGTACAGGCGACAGGCGGTATTGACGGGCTGAAAAGCGCCGTTGATACGCTCATTGTCATTCCGAATGACCGTCTATTGGAAATCGTCGACAAGAACACCCCGATGCTTGAAGCCTTCCGTGAAGCGGATAACGTGCTTCGTCAAGGTGTACAAGGTATCTCTGACTTGATTGCAGTCCCAGGTCTGATCAATGTTGACTTTGCAGACGTTAAAACCATCATGATGGATAAAGGGTCTGCTTTGATGGGAATTGGAATTGCAACTGGTGAAAGCCGTGCGGTTGAAGCCGCTAAAAAAGCGATATCATCTCCACTATTGGAAACATCCATCGATGGCGCCCATGGTGTCCTGATGAATATCACTGGCGGATCAAACCTGAGCCTTTATGAAGTACAGGAAGCTGCAGATATTGTAACTTCTGCTGCTGACCAGGAAGTAAACGTCATCTTCGGTTCCGTCATTAATGAAAATCTAAAAGATGAGATCGTAGTTACCGTAATTGCGACAGGTTTTGATGAAGCTCAGTTGAGCCAAAGCCAGTCCAAGCAGCGTCCAAATATGGGACAAATGGGCGGCGGTGTAAACCAGCAGCCACAACAGCCGGACCGTCTGGAAAGAAGAAGGGAAGAACCTCGTCACCAGGAAATGCCATCCCAGCAACGAGGTGGACAAGGTGGCCAGGAAGAAGACACACTGGATATTCCTACCTTCCTTCGTAACAGAAACCGTAGAAGATAACTAATAAAATGAAGAGGACGACTTTCACAATCCCTCTTTAATATCAGTAAACCCACGAAGATTCCTTTCTTCGTGGGTTTTTCAGCTTGTAGAGAAACACCTGTTTTTCTACAAGCTTTTTTGCGTTGATAATAATTTTTTCCATTAAAGCTCCCTTTAATGGAAGACTCAGTTTCAAGATAGTTGGGTCCGTTACCGTAAGGGAAAAGGGATGGGCAGGGAAACGACTCGCTTTCCAGCTTCATCGCCTAGACACTCGCGTCATAAGCAGCCCATCAACGGGAAGAAAGATCACTTCCCTTTTGCTGTTCTGCTTATGCGTGTCGTGTCTCCCAAGGCGATTACGCATTCATTTCTTTCCTGCGGGGGACCTGGCAAGCTTCCTCGGGCTAAACCCCTGTGGGATATGCGGGATCGCTGAGGCCCCGCAAGGCGAAGCCTGAGGAGACTCAGCACACGCCCACGGAAAGCGAATCGTTTCCCGAAGCCCCTAAACTCCAATAAACATCTCGAAATCAAGTCTTCGACTTTTCGGCCTTTTTGTAGAATAAATGTTTTACGAAAATCAATAACATGCTTAACAGCGTCTATTTTTAATAGAAAAAATGTGAGAAAAACCCAGCTTATAAATTCGACACAGCATAAGCTGCCAATCTCGACTAGTAGGCATTAATGAGCGACAAATTCGGCTAAAAAAAGTCTTCCCGTCCTTTCAGAAAGTGACAGACTTTTAGGAACAGCATGTCTTATACTTGAAATCACCATTCAATAGAAAAGGAGAAAGAGGTGATGATCTATCTTGATGCCGTATGGCTCCTTAATTTTTTAGTTGATGGAATGATTCTGATTATTACACAGGCAGTCACAAAGTCCTATGCTTCTATGAAACGAATGATGTTCGCTGCATTAATAGCCTCCTTTATTGTACCGTTAACTATTTTTTTCCCAAATTCCTGGCTGGTCTCTCCCCTGGGAAAATTCACCTATTCGATACTCATTGTTCTGGCGGCCTTTCCATATAAATCATTGCGCCTTTATATGCGTAATCTGACTACATTTTACTTTGTGACATTTGCGATTGGGGGGACGATGTTTGCCAGTCATTTCTTTTTGAATATGAATGTGCAGATGGCGACTTCAGGTATTGTGACGTTTTCGACAGGATACGGGGATCCAATTAGCTGGTTGTTTGTCATCATTGGCTTTCCGGCAGCATGGTGGTTTACAAAGCAAAGACTGGAACGGATTGCTGTCCTGAAATTGAAATATGAAGAAATTTATGAAGTGGTGTTGGAATGGAACGGTAAAAAAACAGTATCAACGGGTTTAGTTGACAGCGGAAATCAGTTGGTTGATCCATTGACGAAAAAACTTGTCTTTCTTGGTGATGAGGAAGTATTTCAAGCTTTTGTCTCGGAAGAAGAATGGACGGCACTTAAAGAAGTGGAAGAAACTTTTGACATTAATCGAATTCCTGAATCCCTGCAGGATAGTGTTCACTTTGTCCCTTATCAAGGTGCTGGAGGAGAAAGGAAATTGATGCTTGCTATCCAATTAAGCAAAATCGAATTAGTCAGTGAAGGGAAAAACATATGCATGCATGCTCCGCTGCTCGGGATGCAATTCGGAAAAATGACCGATGATGACAGCTATCATGTACTTCTTCATCCGGAGATGATGCAAAAAGGAAAAGTAGCTTAAAGGAAGGAGTAATGTTATGAGCAAATGGAAGTTGAAATTACGCCTCTGGTATTATCGTATTTTATTAAAATTAGGATTGAAGACCAATGAAATATACTACATAGGAGGAAGCGAAGCGCTTCCTCCTCCATTATCCAGGGAAGAAGAGGCAGAGCTTCTGAAACGGCTGCCGAAAGGGGATAAAGCTGCCAGAGCAATGCTGATTGAGCGGAACCTTCGTCTGGTCGTTTATATTGCCCGGAAGTTTGAAAATACAGGGTTAAACATTGAGGATTTGATTAGTATTGGTACGATTGGCCTCATCAAAGCAGTGAATACGTTCAATCCCGAAAAGAAAATCAAACTTGCCACTTATGCCTCCCGATGTATCGAAAATGAAATTTTGATGCATTTAAGAAAGAGTAATAAGTTGAAATCTGAGGTTTCTTTTGATGAACCATTGAATGTAGATTGGGATGGAAACGAACTACTGTTGTCCGATATTCTTGGAACGGAGGAAGACATCATTACGAAAGACCTTGAAGACAAGGTTGACAAACGGCTATTAAAGAAAGCGCTGGAACAGTTGAACGACCGTGAAAAACAGATCATGGAACTGCGCTTCGGGTTAGTCGATAAGGAAGAGAAGACACAGAAAGATGTAGCAGATATGCTTGGTATTTCACAATCCTATATTTCCAGGCTTGAGAAAAAAATTATTAAAAGATTGAAACGTGAATTCAACAAGATGGTATAGCACTTTCAAGGACTTTTTCGAACGTATATTCTTATATAAGCGAGTTTAGCTAATGCATATTATTCCCAGCCCGGGGAGATACTGAATTTTGAATAGCTTCCTGGGAGGGTTTAATACCGTGACTAGACATAAAGTTGAAATATGTGGTGTAGATACATCTAAGCTTCCAGTACTTAAAAACGATGAAATGCGTGTATTATTTAAACGAATGCAAAGCGGAGACCAATCTGCCAGGGAGGAGCTAGTCAATGGCAACCTGCGTCTTGTGCTGAGTGTCATCCAACGCTTCAATAACCGCGGTGAATATGTCGATGATTTGTTCCAGGTTGGGTGTATTGGTCTAATGAAATCGATTGATAACTTTGATTTAAGTCATAACGTGAAATTCTCTACTTACGCTGTTCCGATGATTATTGGAGAAATACGAAGGTATTTACGGGACAACAACCCGATTCGTGTTTCTCGCTCGCTCCGTGATACTGCGTATAAAGCGTTACAGATGCGGGAAAAACTTATCAGTGAACGGTCAAAGGATCCGGCGCCGGCGGAAATAGCTAAGGAAATGGGAGTTCCACACGAAGATGTTGTGTTTGCTATGGATGCCATCCAGGACCCGGTTTCGTTATTTGAACCAATCTATAATGATGGCGGAGATCCGATTTTTGTGATGGATCAGTTGAAGGATGAAAAGCATAAAGATTCGGTCTGGCTGGATGAACTCTCGCTAAGAGAAGGCATGAAACGGTTGAATGAGCGGGAAAAAATGATTTTGACAAAGCGCTTCTTCCAGGGAAAAACCCAGATGGAAGTAGCAGAAGAAATCGGTATCTCCCAAGCTCAGGTTTCTCGTCTTGAAAAAGCAGCTATCAAAGAAATGAACACGACGATGTTCGAATAATGCCAGGTTAAAAAGAAAATAAGTTCCAACATCTTTTAGTTCAGTTTTGGTGTACTCCAAAACTGAACTTTTTTCGTGTAATCAAACTGCTTTGTGTAAGGGAAACAACTGATGCGTGTGCCGACAAAAGACCACCAGATAAAAATCAGCAGTACCTTTACTTAGTTTGTCGCCAACTACTTATGGCGAAAGTCTTGGTATTTTCTCATACCTTTATACTGAATCAAAATTAAACTTCCTAAAGTATAAAAAACTATCCATGTAATCAGCGTTTCTTACATAGTATGTAACAAGGAAGGTGATAGGATATGATGATTTCAGAATTACAATTGAAGGATATCATCGCTCTCGAAACGGGAGAAAGGCTCGGTCAAATCGCTGATTTAGATATAGATGTGAACACTGGCAAAGTTATTGCAATCATAATTACGCTAAAAGGGAAAATGATGGGGTTATTCGGGAAAGATGAAGAGGCGGTGATTCCCTGGGATCAGATTATTAACATTGGCACAGATGTGATTCTGGTAAAAAAACCTTTTGCACTTCCACCTCAATCGACAAATGAGATAGAATAATGGAATTATAACAAGAAATGTGACTGGTAATGTGGTAAAATATAGGGCAACTGAGGTGGTAATATGACAGAACCGTTTTCGCATAAAGAGGATAGGGTATTCGTAATAGAAGACTGGATGCAGGCTCACCCTAAGTTGCAGGCTGGTTTTACGAGCAGGAAAGGCGGCGTTAGCGCGCCGCCGTATGCCAGCTTCAATCATGGACTGCATGTTAACGATAAGGAAGAAGACGTCATCGCCAATCGCGGGCTTCTTGCTTCTTCCATGGCTATACCGTTAAACAACTGGGTGATTGGTGAACAAGTCCATGGTACAGAAGTCGCTGTTGTCAAGCGAACAGATGGCGGAAAAGGAGCATGGGAACAAGGGACTTCTGTTAAAGGCTGTGATGGCCTGATAACTAATATCTCTGGTTTATTATTGGCAGCCTTTTTTGCTGATTGTGTGCCGTTATATTTCCATGCCCCTGCTGCCGGGTGGGTTGGAATCGCCCATGCTGGCTGGAAAGGGACAGTAAACGGAATGGCTTCTTCGATGGTGGCAGCTCTCATCAATGAAGGAGCATCGAGAGAAGATATTCAAGTGACCATCGGTCCTTCTATCAGTAAGAAACATTACGAAGTGGATCAAAGAGTAATCGACAACATTGAAGAACAGTATATAAATTTAGTCACAGAACCGCTTAATGATGGAAAATTCCTGTTAGATTTGAGAGAATTGAATCGACTGGTGCTAGTTGGAGCCGGCATCAAGAAACAGAACATCCGAATAACCGAGCATTGTACATACGAACAAGAAGACGTATTTTTTTCCCATCGCCGTGATCACGGGAAAACAGGCCGAATGCTTGGATTCATAGGCTTTACTGATGGAAAAGGAGACGTGTAGCATGAGTGTGGAATCAAAATGGCAGGAAATTCAAACCAACATCGCAGAAGCTTGCAATAGTTGTGGCAGAGATCTAAAAGAAATTACCGTCGTTGCTGTAACCAAATATGTAACTGTTGAAAGAGCCAGAGAAGCTTTGGCAGCCGGAATCATGGACCTTGGTGAAAACAGGATGAAAGGTTTTTTGGAAAAGTATCAAGCCATAGGGGATGATGCCACGTGGCATTTCATTGGTTCGTTGCAGTCCCGGAAAGTAAAAGAAATCATTGGCGAGGTTGATTACATTCATTCGTTAGACCGGAAATCATTGGCGAAGGAAATCAACAAACGTGCCGAAAGTCCGGTTTCCTGTTATGTGCAAGTGAATGTAAGCGGCGAAGAATCTAAACATGGACTGGCCCTGGATGAGGTAGAAGAATTCATCGAGTGGCTGAAAGACTACCCGAATGTCAACGTAGTCGGGTTGATGACCATGGCCCCGCATGTAGATGATGAAGAAATGCTCAGAGGTACCTTCCGTAAGCTTCGGGCTATGCGCGACCGGATCAGGGACAAGCACTATCCGCACGCACCTTGTAAGGAGCTATCGATGGGGATGAGTAATGATTACAAGCTGGCGATTGAAGAAGGTGCCACCTGCATCCGGCTTGGATCCAGCCTGGTAGGCTGATATTAAATGATTGAGGTGATGGAGAGATGAGTATGAAGAATAAATTCAAATCATTTTTTACCTTAGACGATGAATATGAATATATGGAAGAAGAAGTGGAAGAATCGAACAAAAGTCAGCAAGTAAGTCAACCACAGAACTACCCGGAACAAAAAGCAAAAAATGTCGTCAGTTTAAAGAGTGCCCAGTCCTCTTCCCGAATGATGCTGTGCGAGCCGCGCAACTACAATGAGGCTCAGGATATTGCCGATCACCTCGTGAACCGTCGTGCGGTAGTCATCAATTTACAACGGGTTGACCATCATCAGGCGAAACGGATTGTGGATTTTTTAAGCGGGACCGTATATGCTATTGGAGGGGACATTCAGAAGCTGGGAATGCAAACGTTCCTTTGTACCCCTGATAATGTGGAAATTTCCGGGTCAATTTCGGAAATATTGGCACAGGAAGATGATTTAGACAGAAGGTGGTAAGGAAATGCAGCAACTATTCGTTTTATTGACTAACGCAATACAAATTTACAGCTGGGCATTAATCATTTATATTTTTATGTCCTGGTTTCCTGGAGCGAGAGAATCGAAATTCGGTCAGTTCCTGGCGAAAATATGTGAGCCGTTTTTAGAGCCGTTCCGTCGTATTATCCCGCCGCTTGGTATGATTGACATTTCGCCGATCGTTGCCATCCTGGTACTTAACTTTGCGAATATGGGACTGCGGGAACTCTATATCATGCTTATGTAATACTTATAACGACCAACAAAGCTGCCACCGGCGGCTTTTCTTTTGCTATTTACATAGTGGTTAACAGTATATACTGGACTTCCCAGATAAATTAAAGCTCCCATTAACTGAAGACTCAGTTTCAAGAGAAACTGTTTCCGTGCTGATGTTGAGCTTTCGGAGGTCCGGAAAATCACTCGCTTTCCATGGGCGTACGGTGAGCTTCCTAGGGCTAAAGCCCTGCGGGATCTCACCATGTACTATCCTCCCATCGGAGTCTCGCAATTTCCCTGACCTCCTTGAATTTATAAGAGAAACGGAAACATTGGTATGTCGCCCTACAAGCATAGAGAGAGCTATTTATAAAAACGTGCTTATAATCTGTATCATCGGTCCATATGATTTGTGGAATACATCTTCATTTATTGCAGGGGTTCGTTTCTCTTATCTTTCGGATGGGGCGGTTGGGAAACTGCGAGACTCCCGCGGGAGAAGGGACTAGGCAAGACCCCACAGGGAGTGTAACGACCGAGGAGGCTTGCCGGTTCCCCCGCAGGAAAGCGAGTAGTTTCCCAGCCGCCCCTGACACTATTATGGTAAAGAACCGTAGATATCTTGAAATCAAGTCTTCGACTTTTCGGGCCTTTTGGTGAATAGGTCACTATGGTAAACCAATAACACTGTTAACAGCTATTAGTTTAATCATGGAGTCTGGTTTTATAATTTTGGAGTGGAGAGATAGAAATGGAGATTTATCAGCATTTTCGTAAAGAAGAGCAGCCTTTTATCGATCAAGTACTATCCTTGCAAGAAGAAGTCGGCCGCAGTTTCCAAAGTAAGTTGACGGATTTTTTTGACCCAAGGGAGCAGTTCATTTTCGAGAGCCTGCTTGGTAATCACCCGGACTACACCTGGAAGCTCTATGGTGGAAATGAAGAAGCGGAACGTAAGCGTGCTATTCTTGCCCCTTATTATGAAGAGATCGAACCGGAGCACTTTGAACTAACATTGCTTGAAGCATCCTATCCAGAAAAATTCGTTACGCTTTCCCATCCGGATGTACTTGGTGCGTTTATGAGTTTAGGAATCAAGCGGAAAAAGCTGGGGGACCTAGTGGTGAAAGACGGGGTTGTTCAAATCATCGTCGCAAGTGAAATAGCTGATTATGTAAGAATGAATCTGGAGGGGGTCAAGAAAGCATCCGTGCAGTTTCAGGAAGTACCTTTTGACCGTATGCTCTCCAGCGATGAAGAATGGGAGCAGGTGGACACGACAGTCTCCTCATTGCGTCTCGATACGGTCGTTAAAGAAATCTACCGGATGTCCCGCCAAAAAGCTGCATTATTCATAGATAAAGGTCAGGTAAAAGTAAATTTTCGTATCGTTGAAGACCCATCATTCAAACTGGAAGCAGGGGACATGATTTCGATACGTGGCAAAGGGCGCAGCAAACTGCAAGACGTCTTAGGCACAACCAAAAAAGATAAATACAAAGTCGTCATCTCCCGGCTAAAATAAACAACCGGACAAGCAGGAATCTGAAAAGTTTTGTCGAAATGGGAATATAACTCGAAAAAATGTCCGATACTTTGAGGAGGTGGCTGGTGTGCCATTAACACCATTGGATATCCATAATAAAGAATTCACACGCGGTTTTAGGGGTTATGATGAAGACGAAGTCAATGAGTTCCTCGAACAGGTCATCAAAGACTACGAATTGGTCATTCGTGATAAAAAATCCCTTGAAGAGAAAGTGGAGCAGTTGAATGAACGCCTGGGACATTTCACAAATATCGAAACAACCCTGAATAAATCCATTCTGGTAGCGCAGGAAACAGCAGAAGAAGTGAAAAACAATGCCAGTAAGGAATCGAAGCTGATTGTGAAGGAAGCAGAGAAGAATGCTGACCGGATCATCAATGAAGCCTTGCAAAAGTCCCACCGGATTGCCATCGAAGTCGAAGAACTTAAAAAACAGGCCAAAGTGTTCCGTACACGTCTGCGTATGCTCGTTGAAGCCCAGCTGGATATGATTGATACAGATGACTGGGATCATGTGTTTGAAACAGAAATTGACGAAAAAGTCGATGGGAAAAAAGAGATGGTAGAAAAATAATCTTGACGTATGCAGTAATATTACATATAATTCATTAACATGAAATATTTCCTGCAGTAACTGAATATTTAACGATAAACGATGACAGGGAAAGTACTCAAGCCCGCTTGCAGCTTAAGCGATCCAGGGATGGTGAAAGCCTGGAGCAGCGCCTTGAAGGAAAATCACCCTCGAGTTTTCCATTCGAAAAGCAATGAGTAGAGATGGACGCCTTATCCACGATACGGATCAACAGAGCGGAATCGGCATGTGTAAAAGCCGGTTCTACAAGGGTGGTACCGCGAGATCCTCTCGTCCCTTTTGGGATGTGAGGATCTTTTTTATATTTTTAAATAGAAAGACTGAGGCTTACGCCATTAAGGCAGGGTGATAAGCAAGGTTTTCCTAGTATACACACACAGAAAGAGTAAGGAGGAAATGGAAGTGAATTATAAAGACACATTACGGATGCCAAAGACCGATTTCCCAATGCGTGGAAACCTTCCGAACCGTGAACCGAAGATGCAAGAGCGCTGGGAAGAAATGAACATATATGAAAAGGTGCAGCAACGAACCGAGGGACGCCCGTTATTTGTCCTTCATGATGGCCCTCCATATGCGAATGGTGATTTGCACATGGGGCATGCATTGAATAAATCCCTGAAAGATTTTATTGTCCGTTATAAATCAATGGCAGGTTATCATGCACCATATGTCCCTGGCTGGGATACACATGGACTGCCGATTGAAACAGCACTTACAAAAAAGAAGAAGGTCGACCGTAAAAAGATGTCCGTCGCCGAATTCCGCCAAAAGTGTGCGGACTATGCGATGGGACAACTGGACAATCAGCGTAAAGAATTTAAGCGCATGGGTGTACGCGGTGACTGGGATAATCCTTATGTCACATTAAATAAAGACTATGAAGCGGAGCAGATCAAAGTCTTTGGAGAAATGGCTAAAAAAGGGTATATCTACAAAGGGTTGAAGCCTGTCTATTGGTCTCCTTCCTCAGAATCAGCACTTGCGGAAGCAGAAATTGAGTACCAGGATAAGCGTTCTCCTTCTATCTATGTATCTTTCCAGGTCAAAGATGGTAAAGAGTTGTTTGACGGGGATGAAAAATTCATTATCTGGACGACGACGCCATGGACGATCCCATCTAACCTTGCGATTGCTTTGAACCCGGCTTATAACTATGTCGTTGTAAAAACTGGTGAAAACAAGTTTGTCATTGCGGAAGACTTGCTGGAAGATGTGACGCAGAAATTGGAATGGGAAGATTATGAAGTCGTACAAACGTTCAAAGGGAAAGAGGCAGAACATGTCACGACTCAGCACCCATTCTATGACCGTGAATCTTTGGTCATTCTGGGTGATCATGTTACGACAGATGGAGGTACCGGATGTGTCCATACAGCACCTGGCCACGGGGAAGATGACTTCTGGGTCGGAAAGCAATACGGTCTTGAAGTGCTCTGTCCGGTTGACAACAAAGGGGTATTTACAGAGGAAGCTCCAGGTTTTGAAGGAATGTTCTATGACAAAGCCAACAAACCGATTACCGAGAAACTGACAGAAGTCGGTGCATTAGAAAAACTCGAATTCATTACACACTCCTATCCGCACGACTGGAGAACGAAAAAACCGACGATTTTCCGAGCAACTGACCAATGGTTCGCGTCGATCAAGGATTTCCGTGAAACCTTGCTGGAAGAAATCAAGAATGTGAAATGGGTACCACGTTGGGGCGAAACCCGTCTATATAACATGGTGAGAGACCGTGAAGACTGGTGTATTTCCCGTCAGCGTACATGGGGCGTTCCGATTCCTGTATTCTACGGAGAAGATGGCACCCCGATCATCACCGATGAAACAATCGATCACGTTGCTGGACTGTTCCGGGAACACGGCTCGAATGTCTGGTTCGAACGGGAAGCGAAAGACTTGCTTCCGGAAGGCTTTACTTCTGAACATAGCCCGAACGGAGAATTCACCAAAGAAGAAGACATCATGGATGTCTGGTTCGATTCTGGTTCTTCTCATCAGGCGGTATTGCATCAGCGTCCAGAGCTGCAGCGTCCAGCAGACCTTTATCTGGAAGGATCCGACCAATATCGCGGCTGGTTTAACTCGTCCTTGTCCACTTCCGTTGCTGTGACTGGAAAGGCACCATTCAAAGGGATTTTGAGTCATGGTTTTGCTTTGGATGGCCATGGTCGTAAGATGAGTAAATCGATTGGGAACGTCATTCTGCCTGACAAAGTTACGAAACAACTGGGAGCGGAAATCATCCGTTTGTGGGTGGCAAGCTCCGACTACCAGGCTGATGTCCGGGTGTCTGATGACATTCTCAAGCAGGTATCAGAAGTTTACCGTAAAATCCGTAACACATTCCGCTTCCTGCTCGGAAACCTGCATGATTTCAATCCGGCGGCTAATACGGTGCCGGATGATCAGCTGGAAGAAGTCGACCGTTATATGAAAATGCGTCTCAACAACCTGGTCAAGAATGTCCGTGAAGCTTATGATAACTATGAATTCAATGTCATCTACCACCAGGTCCATAATTTCTGTACGATCGACTTAAGCTCCTTCTACCTTGATTTTGCAAAAGATATCCTGTATATCGAAGCGCCTGACCATCCACGCAGAAGAAGCATCCAGACGGTCTATTATGAAACATTGACTGCACTCGTGAAGCTTCTTGCGCCGATCATCCCTCACACAGCAGATGAGGTATGGGAATACCTCCCTGGTGTCAGCGAGGAAAGTGTCCAGTTGACGGATATGCCGGAGGAAGTAGCTGTTATTGAAAGTGAAGAGCTTAAAGCTAAATGGGATCACTTCCTGGATATTCGTGATGATGTTTTGAAAGCTTTAGAGGATGCAAGAAATGAAAAGGTCATCGGTAAATCACTGGAGGCACGCGTGACAATTGTTCCTAAGGAGGAACAAACGCAAAGTGTTCTGAAGAATATCGAACACCTCCATCAGTTATTGATTGTATCCGATGCTGAGGTGGCATTGTCCCATCCAGAAGCCAAAGCATATGATCATGTCGATGTATATGTCGAGAAGCATGAAGGCGATAAGTGTGAACGCTGCTGGGTAGCATCTGATGATGTTGGAGAAGATGACGATCATCCAGAATTGTGCGTCCGCTGTGCCACAGTTGTTAAAGAACATTACGAAAATTAAAAGGTAGTAAGAAAGCCGTGTGCACCTGCACACGGCTTTAAAATTGCATGGAAGTAACTATATCATTATTATGTAAACAAATTTTTTTTCCAGATATCACTTAACAACTACTTGTGGTACAATTGTAGAATCGAATAATTATTTTGGAGGAAGCCTATGGTCTGGTATTACATAATAGCTAGCTTTGTGATCGTGCTTGATCAATGGTCAAAATGGATGGTTGTCAAGAATATGTACCTTGGAGAAAGCATTACGATCATCGAAAACTTTTTTTATTTGACCTCCCACCGCAATCGCGGGGCGGCATGGGGGATTTTGCAAGGTCAGATGATTTTCTTTTATATCGTGACATTGATTGTCGTCGGAGTCATTATCTACTATATGCACCAATATGGTAAAAAATATAGATTGGCAGGGATTGCCCTCTCCTTGCTATTAGCGGGGGCAATTGGAAACTTTATTGACCGGCTGATCAGAAAAGAAGTCGTCGACTTTTTTGATTTTATCATTTTTACGTATGATTATCCGATCTTCAATATTGCAGATTCATCGCTGGTAGTCGGAGTCATTCTTGTCATCATCGCTTCTATCTTGGATGAACGTAAAAAGAAGGAGAGTACCCAATTGTGAGTAATCAATATCAAGTAACCAATCAGGATAATGGTAAACGCATCGATAAATTAATGATAGAAATCGAACCCTCGGTTTCCAGGACACAGGTTCAAAGCTGGATTAAAGAGGGGCATCTGGTCGTCAATGGTGATCCGGTGAAAAGTAACTACAAGGTACAGGAACAGGATGAAATAACCTGGGAAGTGCCTGAGCCAGAACCATTAAAAATTGAAGCAGAAGATACCCCGTTAAATATCGTCTATGAAGATAAAGATGTCATCGTAGTCAACAAACGACGGGGAATGGTCGTCCATCCTTCTTCCGGACATCCTAATGGAACACTGGTGAATGCATTACTGCACCATTGTGATGATCTCTCAGGAATCAACGGGGTAACAAGGCCTGGAATTGTCCACCGGATTGATAAAGATACGAGCGGGTTATTGATGGTCGCTAAAAACGATAACGCCCACCAATCGCTTGCTGAACAATTGGCCAATAAAACAACCGACAGGAAATATGAAGCAATTGTTCATGGTGAAATCTCCCATGAATATGGTACGATTGAAGCACCGATTGGCCGGGATCCGAAAGACCGCCAGTCGATGGCAGTAGTTGAAGAAGGCAAGCCAGCCGTCACGCATTTTCAAGTACTGCAGGTATTCAAGGATTTCACCCATGTGGAATGTGTACTGGAAACAGGCCGCACCCATCAAATCCGTGTGCATATGAAATATATCAATCATCCACTGGCCGGGGATCCTAAATACGGCCCTCGCAAATCCCTGCCAATTGATGGACAGGCGCTTCATGCGAGAACATTGGCCTTCAACCATCCTGTTACGAACGAGCGGATGGATTTCCATGTCGAACCACCGAGTGATTTCACCCAAATGCTCGAATTAATTAAAAAACGTAGTTGACAAACCGTCGAACGTTTGTGATAATCAATTAAAGAATTGAATATGACCTTTAAAGTCAGTCCTGTGAGGCTGAAAAGGAAACGGAGCATATGATTATGTTACTTACACCCTTTTTCTGCCCTCATGCAGGAAAAGGTTTTTTTAATACGCCTGAACAATCGGAGGTGGAGCAATGAAACCGAAAACTACAGTATTAGATGAAGCAGCTATCCGGCGTGCACTTACCCGGATTTCTCATGAAATCATAGAAAAAAATAAGGGTGTCGATGACGTCATCCTCGTTGGGATCAAAACAAGGGGAGTTCCCTTGGCAAGCCGCCTCCAGAAAAGAATCAACGATATTGAAGGAGTCATCCTCCCAAATGGTGAATTGGATATCACACTTTACAGGGATGATCTCACCACCAAATCAGGACAACAAGAACCAGAACTGAAAGAAACGAACATCGAAACGAATATCGACGGAAAAAAAGTCGTACTTGTTGATGATGTATTGTATACAGGCCGGACGGTGCGTGCCGCTATGGACGCATTGATGGATCATGGAAGACCATCACAAATACAGCTGGCCGTCCTTGTCGACCGCGGTCACCGCGAGCTCCCGATCCGGGCAGACTATGTCGGGAAAAATGTTCCGACTTCCCTCGATGAAATCGTAACGGTTACCGTAGCGGAAACAGATGAAGAAGACGCGGTAGTCATTTTTGAAAAGAATTGAATAAAACAGCACCTTTAAGTAAGTCCAGAGAGGCTTAAAAGGTCGCAAACTCAGAACGTATCGAAGCATACCAGGATACGTCCACCTCTTTGCGGTTTTTTAAGCAAAGAGGTTTTTTTATACCTTTAAAAAATGGCTCTAAATAATAAAGGAGGAAATGATTATGAAATCAAACCAAGCTGCATTAGACGTCAGAGATGTCCCGGCACTTCATAAATGGATTACCTTAAGCTTACAGCACTTATTCGCCATGTTCGGAGCAACCATCCTTGTTCCATTCCTGACAGGCTTGTCACCTTCCGTCGCGCTCGTTTCCAGCGGAACAGGGACACTTGCCTACCTGGTAATAACAAAAGGAAGGGTTCCAGCCTATCTTGGATCAAGTTTTGCCTTCATTGCACCTGTGATTGCAGCCAGTTCAGCAAGCGGAGTACCAGGAGCAATGGTAGGAAGTTTTCTTGCAGGACTTGTTTACGGCCTTGTGGCACTCCTGATCACCATGTTCGGTACAGACTGGCTGATGAACCTGCTGCCACCGGTTGTTGTCGGCCCGGTCATCATCGTCATTGGTCTTGGGCTGGCAACAACGGCCATCGATATGTCCATGTACGTCCCAGGAATCGATGATCAGGTCTACAGCTCGACTCACTTCAGTGTAGCCCTGGTTACTCTGGCGATTACCATCATCGCATCCATCTTCTTCAAAGGGTTTTTCAGCCTGCTTCCGATCCTTGTCGGTATCGTCGGTGGATATTCGTTCGCTCTTTTCCAAGGGATTGTTGACACGGCAGAAATCAAAGCGGAGTGGGCAGCTATAACGTCCGCTGATTCCTTTACCGGGGTATTGGGCGCTATTTTTCAGAAGCCGGATTTCATCGTCCCATTCGTCGATTACTCTCCGGTGGATGTCATCAGTATCGAAATCATCTTCATCATGGTTCCGATTGCGCTTGTGACCATTGCTGAGCACATCGGAGACCAAATGGTACTATCCAAAGTTGTCGGCCGTAACTTTTTGAAAGAACCTGGCTTGAACCGCTCTATTCTTGGGGACGGAACTGCGACCGTGATCGCTTCCTTCCTTGGCGGACCGCCAAACACGACTTATGGAGAAAACATCGGTGTCCTGGCTATCACACGAGTTTTCAGTGTCTTCGTTATCGGAGGAGCAGCTGTCTTTGCTGTCCTGTTCGGCTTCATCGGAATGAGTACAGCAGTAATTGGATCGATTCCATCAGCGGTCATGGGCGGTGTTTCCATCCTGCTTTTCGGTATCATCGCATCCAGCGGGCTTCGCATGCTGATTGACAACCAGATCGACCTGGGAGAAAAACGAAACCTGATCATTTCTTCCGTCATCCTGGTTATCGGAATCGGAGGAGCTTTCATCCAGGTCACTGACAATGTACAAATCGCAGGAATGGCTCTGTCCGCACTGATTGGAGTTGTATTGAACCTGATCCTTCCTGGCAAAGAAAAAGCCCATGGGAACGGGAAAATGTTCAAAGAAACAGTTACAGGCAATAAAAAATCAAATGATGATAATGCAGCATAACAGAACCATCGCACTTTTTAATAAAATCCCGTGAGATTTTAAAGGGTGTAGGGTTTGATTGATTCGTCATGCCTCAGAATGATGATGATAATTGAGCGCCTCCGCACCCCGGAGGCGCTTTTTTTAACCCTGCGCTGATACGCAAACTGGCAGAGGAGGCTGATGACGTGAAACATTTATTATCCATGGAAGACTTATCATCCGAAGACATCCACCATTTAATCAGGAAAGCGGAAGCTATCGAACGAGGGGATGTTCCGGAATTTACGAAAAAAATATTTGCTGCAAATATTTTTTTAGAACCAAGCACAAGAACGAAAAATAGCTTTGTTGTCGCGGAACGGCGGCTTGGGCTGGATGTGCTGGATATATCTTCAGAAGATTCCAGTTTGACAAAAGGGGAGTCTTTATATGATACTGTTAAAACATTATACACTATTTCTGCAAGTTTATGCATTGTCCGCCACTCTCAAAATGGTATATTAAGAGAGATAGCGAATAAGGTGGAGGTACCGATTATCAATGCGGGTGACGGAACGGGCCAGCACCCGACGCAATGTTTGCTTGATTTATATACGATTCATCAGGAGTTCGGTACTTTTGAAGGCTTGAAAGTAGCGATAATCGGGGACATTAAGCACAGCCGTGTCGCCCGGTCAAACAGCGAAGCACTAAGAAAGTTAGGAGCGGAAGTCTACTTTGTTTCTAAACCGGAATGGCAGGATGAAGGAATAGCAGAAACCTATGTATCTATCGAGGAAGCGGTTGAACTTGCAGATGTCGTCATGCTACTCCGGATTCAGCATGAAAGGCATGACCAATCATCAGAGGAGCAGAACTATCTGCAAAGCTATGGACTCACGAAAGAGCGAGAGAGTAGAATGAATAAAAATTCAATCATTATGCATCCTGGGCCATTTAACCGCGGTGTGGAAATTGACAGTGATGTCGTCGATTCCCCCAAGTCACGGATTTTCAAACAGGTGGCTAACGGGGTAACGATGCGAATGGCAATTATATCAGAACTATTAAAGGAGGAACTGTAATGAATCTATCAATCAAAAATGTAAATGTAAGAAGAGATGGGGCATGGGTAACAGAAGATATTTTTGTTGAAGGAAATATCGTTAAGAAAATCGGTGCTCATCCAGAAATAGAAGCTGATCGTACGATTGATGGACAGGGAAAAATTGCAGTTCCAGGTCTTGTTGATGTACATATACATCTCCGGGAGCCAGGAGGAGAAGCGAAAGAAACGATTGCAACAGGGACAAAGGCTGCAGCAAGAGGAGGGTACACGACCGTCTGTGCTATGCCGAATACAAGGCCGGTCCCGGACTCACTGGATACGATGGAAGCATTAAGGCATAGGATTGAGCAGGACGCCCTGGTACGAGTGCTTCCTTATGCGGCGATCACAACGAGGCAGCTGGGAAAAGAAATCGTTGATATGGCTGTACTGAGAGATGCCGGCGCTTTTGCCTTCACTGATGATGGCGTCGGAGTTCAGGAAGCTGGGAAAATGCTGGAGGCAATGAAATCAGCGGCTGACAATGGCGTAAGTATTGTCGCCCACTGTGAAGACAACAGTTTATTAGAAGGGGGAGTCATTCACAAAGGGAAGACAAGTGAGAAGCTTGGTGTGCCGGGTATAGCGTCTGTATCTGAATCGGTCCATATAGCAAGGGATGTTCTTTTGGCAGAAGCGGCCGGATGTCATTACCATGTCTGCCATGTCAGCACAAAAGAGTCGGTACGTGTTATTCGTGACGCCAAGCGCGCCGGCATCCAAGTAACCGCGGAAGTCACTCCGCATCACCTGCTGCTGAACGAAGAGGGCATCACCCAGGACGATGCGATGTTCAAAATGAATCCACCGTTACGCAGTAAAGAGGATCAGGAAGCTTTGTTGGACGGACTGCTGGATGGAACCATTGACTGCATAGCGACAGATCATGCGCCTCATACCGAGGAAGAAAAGGGAGAAGGGCTTATGAATGCGCCATTCGGAATTGTCGGTCTGGAAACTGCTTTTCCATTGCTGTACACCAACCTGGTTCAGACAGGGAAAATCAGCCTCGAAGCTTTACTTGACAGGATGACAGAAATTCCAGCTGAGATTTTTGGACTTCCCTATGGGAAGCTGGAAGAGGGAAGTATCGCAGACTTAACATTGATAGATTTGGAGAAACAAAAAACAATCGACCGGCACAGCTTCTTCTCAAAAGGGAAAAACACACCGTTCCATAATTGGGAAGTACATGGCTGGCCGGCAGTTACCATATCACAAGGTGAAATCGTTTGGGAGGATGAGTGATCGATGACAATCAAACAATTGGTATTGGAAGATGGCAGTTATTTTGTTGGCGAAGGATTTGGAAGTGAAGAGGATTCTATCGGAGAAATTGTTTTCAATACAGGAATGACCGGTTATCAGGAAATCATTTCTGACCCCTCTTACTGCGGGCAAATCGTCACCTTCACCTACCCGTTAATCGGGAATTATGGCATCAACCGGGATGATTTCGAATCAGTCGACCCGGCCATTTTAGGGGTGGTAGTGAAGGAGCACTGCGACACACCATCCAATTTCAGAAGTGAAGAGACGCTGGATGAATTTTTAAAAGCAAAGCAAATTCCAGGTATCTCGGGCATTGATACCCGCAAGCTTACGAAAATCATTCGTAAGCACGGAACCATGAAAGCGATGATCACATCCATGGAGCGGTCTGTTTCGGAAGTATTGGAATTGCTTGATCATACAGCCTTGCCAACAGACCAGGTCAGCCAGGTGTCAACGATCAAACCATATGTCGTACCTGGAAGGGGATGCCGGATCGTACTGATGGATTTCGGAATGAAACACGGGATATTGAGGGAATTGACGAAACGGGATTGCCATGTAACCGTTGTTCCTTACGATACCAGTGCCGAGGAAATCAACCGCTTGAAACCTGATGGGATCATGTTGACCAATGGTCCGGGAGATCCGAAAAATGTGCCAGAAGCAATTGAGACGATCAAACAGCTCATTGGTCACGTGCCGATATTCGGGATTTGCCTCGGGCATCAGCTGATCGCTTTAGCAAGCGGGGCGGACACGTCGAAAATGAAGTTTGGTCACCGTGGGTCTAATCAGCCTGTCAAAGATTTGAGGAACGGTAAAACATATATCACTTCACAGAACCATGGCTATGCCGTAAACCAGACTTCTTTGGAAACGACTGAACTGGAACTGACCCAAACATCCTTGAATGACGACTCGGTAGAAGGACTCGCCCACCGCGTTCATCCGGTATTTTCTGTTCAATACCATCCGGAAAGTTCTCCAGGCCCGGAAGACACCGAGAGCCTGTTCGATGAATTTCTAACCAATATTCGCACCAGTAAGAAGCAGCAGAAGGAGGAAGCCGTATGCCTAAACGTACAGATTTGAAAAAAATTCTAGTTATTGGTTCAGGACCGATCATCATCGGCCAGGCAGCCGAATTCGATTACTCAGGAACTCAAGCCTGCCAGGCATTGAAAGAAGAAGGCTACGAAGTCATTCTTGCTAACTCGAATCCAGCAACGATTATGACCGATTATACGTTCGCGGATGAAGTCTATATGGAGCCGCTAACCGTGGAGTTCATGACCAAAATCATCCGGAAAGAGCAGCCGGACGCCATTCTGCCTACCCTTGGAGGACAAACCGGGCTGAATCTGGCAATGGAACTGAGCAAGACTACGATTCTGGAAGATTATGGTGTCGAACTGCTCGGTACGAAAATGGAGGCGATTGAAAAGGCGGAGGACCGGGAGATCTTCCGTAATTTAATGCATGAACTCAACGAGCCGGTGCCGGATAGTACAATCGTCAGCAGTGTCGAGACTGCAACAGACTTTGCTGCGGAAATCGGCTACCCTGTCATCGTTCGTCCTGCATATACGATGGGCGGAACCGGAGGAGGAATGTGCGACAATGAAAAAGAGCTGCGGGAAATTACCCGCAACGGCCTGTCCCTTTCCCCGGTGAATCAATGCCTGATTGAAAAGAATATCGCCGGTTTCAAAGAAGTGGAATACGAAGTGATGCGGGATAAAAGCGACCATGCCATCGTAGTCTGTAACATGGAGAACTTCGATCCGGTAGGTATTCATACAGGGGATTCCATTGTTGTCGCACCTTCACAGACGTTAAGTGACCGGGAATATCAACTCTTAAGGAACGCTTCTTTGAAAATTATCCGGGCGCTTGGAATAGAGGGCGGCTGTAACGTTCAGTTAGCGCTTGACCCTGAAAGCTTCCAATATTATGTGATTGAAGTGAATCCGCGTGTCAGCCGTTCATCGGCACTAGCTTCCAAAGCGACTGGTTACCCGATCGCAAAACTTGCTGCTAAAATTGCGGTGGGACTTACCCTTGATGAAATCAAGAACCCGGTCACCGGTACCACATATGCTTGTTTCGAGCCGGCACTTGACTACGTTGTGACCAAAATTCCACGCTGGCCTTTCGATAAATTTGCAAAAGGTAACCGGATACTTGGTACACAGATGAAAGCAACTGGTGAAATCATGTCCATCGGCCGGAATTTTGAAGAATCACTGATGAAGGGTGTCCGCTCGCTGGAAGGGAAAACCGAAGAGCTGTATCTCGGTTATCTGACTGATCTTCCTGACGAAGTGCTTGATCAGCGGCTCATTAAAGCAGATGATGAACGGATATTCGTACTTGCAGAAGTATTGCGCCGAAATCGGACACTGGAGGAACTGCATGAGCTGACCGGCATTGATTTCTTTTTCCTTCATAAGTTGAAAAAGCTGATTGATTTGGAAAAGGTAATCGCGGCAGAAAAGCTTTCCTTCGAACCGATCAGGAAAGCGAAACAGTTAGGGTTTTCCGATCAGCAAATAGCCCGGCTGACAGGGAATGAGGTAGATGAAGTCTATCATTACCGACTTACAAATCAGATCACTCCTGTATATAAAATGGTTGATACGTGCGCCGGAGAGTTCGCATCAGAGACCCCATATTATTACAGCAGCTATGAAGAAGAAAACGAGTCTGTTGTTACCAGTCGCAAGAAGGTGCTCGTCATCGGTTCCGGACCGATCCGGATCGGTCAGGGTGTGGAGTTTGACTATGCGACTGTACACTCGGTACTCGCCTTGAAGGAAATGGGCTTTGAAGCCATCATTATGAATAATAACCCGGAAACGGTGTCAACGGATTTCAGTGTTTCCGATAAATTGTACTTTGAACCTTTATCATTAGAAGATGTGATGCATGTCATCGAACTGGAAAAACCGGAAGGGGTCATTGTACAGTTCGGAGGACAGACGGCAATCAACCTGGTCGACGGACTCAGCCGGAGAGGGGTTAAAATCCTTGGCACCACCATGGAAGCCATCAATGAAACAGAAGACAGGGATCTTTTCGAACAGCTGCTCAATCGACTCGAAATAGCAAAGCCTGGCGGAGAAAGTGTCACCAGTGTCGATGAAGCGCTCGTTACAGCGCGACAAATCGGTTATCCTGTTGTGGTCCGTCCTTCTTATGTACTCGGAGGGCGTGCGATGGAAATTGTCTATGGAGAAACAGAATTGCTTTCTTATATGGAGGAGACCGTAAGAGATTACAGTGATCACCCGATATTGATCGATAAATATTTAACCGGAATGGAAATCGAAGTGGACGCGATCAGCGATGGAGATACAGTCGTCATTCCTGGCATCATGGAACACATCGAGCGTGCGGGCGTCCATTCTGGGGATTCGATGGCAGTTTATCCATCCCAGCGACTCAGCGAGGAATTAAAGCAGCAATGTGTCGATGCGACGATCAAAATTGCCAGGGAGTTGAATATGCAAGGGTTAATCAACATCCAATTTGTCGTCCATAACGGTACAGCTTATGTACTCGAAGTGAATCCAAGGGCGAGCAGGACTGTGCCATTTTTAAGTAAGATTACCGGTATTACCATGGCCAACCTGGCAACAAAAGCTATCCTCGGGCAAAACTTGACAGACCTGGGGTATGAAACTGGTGTAGCAGGCTGCCCGGATGGTGTATACGTGAAAGTGCCTGTCTTCTCTTTCGAAAAGCTGCGCAGTGTCGATACAACACTTGGACCGGAAATGAAATCAACCGGTGAAGTCATCGGATATGACAGTACGCTCGAAAAAGCTTTATACAAAGGAATGACAGCGGCCGGCCTCAAGATACCTGTCGAAGGTTCTGTGCTGCTGACCGTTGCTGATAAGGATAAGAAAGAAGCATTGGAAATCGCCCGTACGTTCCACGAACTCGGCTTCAGACTTTATGCAACCATCGGTACAGCCGATGCCATTCAATCTGCTGGTATACCGGTACAGACAGTCAGTAAAGTAGGAGCTACGGATATGAATATCATCGATATCATCCAGTCAGGCAATGTCCAATTTGTCGTCAATACGTTCACAAAAGGACAGCAGTCACGCAGCGACGGCTTCCGGATCCGCCGCACAGCAGTGGAACATGGCATTGCCTGCCTGACCAGTCTGGACACAGCGAAAGCGATCGTAGATGTCATTGATTCCATGTCCTTTACAGCAAGATCGATTGGAAATCGTGAGGTGACGTTATCATGATGATCCGGGAAGAGATGGAAATAACCTCACATGAACGCCTTGCGGAAGATACGTATCGAATGATATTACAAGGGGATCTGCCAGCTGAAATCAAGCAGCCAGGCCAGTTTGTCCACATACTGATCGATCAAAGCGACTCACTCAGACGCCCGATATCAATAGCTGATGCCAATCCAGCCAAGGGAACGTTGACGATTCTTTATAAGATTCTTGGAAAGGGGACCGCTGCTCTGTCGAAAATGCAGAGCGGCGATCACCTCGATGTACTCGGTCCTGGTGGTAATGGTTTTCCAATTGCCAGCATCACTGCAGAACGGGCTCTGCTTGTCGGTGGCGGAATTGGGGTTCCTCCCTTGTATTATCTGGCGAAACAGTTAAAGGAAAAAGGGATCGAGGTTACGACCGTGCTAGGTTTTCAGCACGAAGCCTCGGTCTTTTTTGAGGAAGAATTCCGTGAGTTGGGGGAAGTATTCGTGACTACCAATGACGGGTCTTACGGAAATAAAGGTTTTGTAACAGAGATACTGCCTGCCTTGGAAGGGCGCTTCGATACTTATTTCTCTTGCGGGCCGGCAGTTATGTTAAAAGCTGTATCTGAAAAACTGGACGGCTATGAAGGGTATCTTTCCATCGAAGAACGATTAGGCTGCGGTGTCGGAGCATGCTTTGCCTGCGTCGTGCAAGCTCCGGAAGGCGATCCCAAAGGTTACCGGAAAATCTGTTATGATGGCCCTGTCTTCCATACAGGTGAGGTGATTCTATGACGAAGCTAAGATTATCACTGCCAGGACTAGATTTGAAAAATCCAATCATGCCAGCCTCCGGATGCTTTGGCTTCGGAAAAGAGTTCAGTGAGTTTTATGACCTATCCGAGCTTGGGGCTGTCATCATTAAAGCCGCAACAGGTGAGACACGATACGGTAATCCTACTCCTCGGGTTGCAGAAACATCTGCCGGTATGCTGAATGCCATCGGCCTGCAAAATCCAGGCGTCGACCGTATCATTTCGGATGAACTCCCGTATTTAAGCGAATTTGATGCCCCTGTGATTGCCAACGTAGCTGGGAGCACCGTGGAAGAGTATGTCGAAGTAGCAGAAAAAATATCTCGTGATGATACCATCAAAGCGCTTGAATTGAATATTTCCTGTCCGAATGTCAAAGAGGGCGGGGTGCAGTTCGGTACCGATGCAGCGCTTGCTGCTGAAGTTACCGGACAGGTGAAACAAGCAAGTGAAGTGCCGGTGTATGTCAAGCTGTCACCGAATGTCACAGACATCGTAGGGATGGCAAAAGCAGTGGAAAAGGCGGGAGCTGATGGATTATCCATGATCAATACGTTAACAGGTATGCGACTGGACCTTCGGCGCAGAAAGCCGATTATTGCCAATCAGACAGGCGGTTTATCCGGCCCAGCCATCAAGCCGATAGCCATCCGGATGATTTATCAGGTATACCAGGAGGTTGACATCCCCATTATTGGCATGGGTGGAATTGAGACTGTGGATGATATTATCGAATTTCTGTTAGCTGGCGCAAGTGCGGTTGCTGTTGGCAGCGCCAATTTCAAAAATCCATTCATCTGTAAAGAACTGATTGACCAGCTCCCAGAAGCGATGGAACGTTATGGGTTTGATCAGGTGGATGAAATGATAGGAGGAGCTCACCGTTGAAAACCGTTGACCCTTTATATATAGCACTGGACATGGAATCAGACAGACAGGCAATCGACTTTCTTGATTATCACCACCTGGCTTCGCTTCCTGTCAAAGTAGGGATGGAACTTTTTTATCAATCAGGACCGGCTATTATATCCAGCCTGAAAGAACGCCAGCATCCTATTTTTCTGGATTTGAAACTGCATGACATCCCTACCACCGTAAAAAAGGCGATGCGTAACCTTGCCCGTCTCGACGTAGAAGTCGTCAATGTCCATGCCCAGGGAGGAATAGAAATGATCGCCGCTGCAAGAGAAGGGCTGGAAGCCGGGTGTCAAGGCAAGGCGCGTCCGGTATTACTGGCGGTGACACAGCTTACTTCTACCGACCAAACGATGTTTACAGAAGAACTGCGACAGCAGGGAACCGTTAAGGAATCTGTCATTCACCTTGCACAGCTGGCAAAAGAAGGAGGAGCCGATGGTGTCGTATGTTCTGTCCATGAAGTAAAAGCCATCAAAGAAGTATGCGGGGACAACTTTTTAACGGTAACGCCAGGCATCCGACCGGAGGGAAGTGATCGCAACGATCAGAAGCGGGCTGCCACGCCAAAAGAAGCAAAGCAGGAAGGTACAGACGCTATCGTTGTCGGAAGGGCAATCACGGCCGCTGAACATCCCGGAAAAAGCTATCAGCAAATAGTCGAGGAGTGGAAACATGACTGATAACCAAAATATTAGTAAAAGTCTCTTGGAAATAGGAGCGGTCCAGATTCGTCCAGATCAGCCATTTACGTGGACATCTGGACTGAAGTCGCCAATCTATTGTGATAACCGTCTGACGATGTCCTATCCTGAAATCAGACGGGAAATCAGAGATAAGTTTGTCGCGCGCATCAAAGAAATGGATGCAACTGTTGATGTCATTGCCGGCTGTGCGACAGCTGGCATTCCTCATGCAGCTTTTATTGCAGAAGCGATGGATTTACCTATGGTGTATGTCCGATCGTCTGCAAAAAAGCATGGGAAAGGAAACCAGATTGAAGGAAAGATTAATCCAGGGGATCGGGTTGTGGTCATTGAAGATCTAATTTCCACAGGAAAGTCATCCATTGAAGCTGCTAAAGCAATGCAAGAAGCGGGAGCAGAAGTTGTTCAAGTGCTGGCAATTTTCAGCTACGGCCTTCCGAAAGCCGCAGAGGCTTTTGAAAAAGCAGGTTTTACTTACCAGACCCTCACTGATTTCCAGGAACTGATTGCTTATATGAGGGAAGACGGTCAGCTGGATGAAGAAGCCGAAGCGAAATTAGAACAATGGCAGCGCGAACCATCCGCCTTTTAATACCAAGCCCTCTTACAGTAAAACTCCCTGTTTCCGTTACGTTAGTAACGGCAGGTAAACATCTCGAAATCAAAGTCTTCGACTTTTCGGCCCTTTAATTAAACCAACAAATATTTACTGGTGATAGAGACAGTTGAGTTGTGCTGAGGGCTTGAGTTATGTACCATATAGTGTATATAGACATCAGAGCGACAATGGTGGTGCATAATGAAATCACGTAAACATTCCATGTTCATACTTACAAATGCCATTCTTGGATTGATTACATGTTTTGGCTATCTTTATGTATGGTTTACTTATTCTTTTATGGAAAGCATGTGGTCCTGGCCACCGGTTTTGACGCTGGTGGCAGGAGTGGGAGTTTTTTTTCTGTGGAACAAATGGCTGCTCCGGAGAGAAAAAAATAGATACTGGCTCCAGGCGGTTTTTTCCTATGGAGCAACCATCCTCGTATTCATCTACTTCTTAACAAAATAATAAGCTTTACAGACTTGCTACAAGCAAAAAAAGGATGGTTCTCCCTATTGGGAGGAGCCATCCTTTTTTAGTTTCTTAATAAACGTCGGATCTGGAGTGACGAACAATGTCTGCTGGTTATCATAGATGACATACCCTGGTTTAGCGCCTGAAGGTTTTTTGACATGCTTGATCAGCGTGTAGTCGACCGGTACGGAAGATGACTGGGAAGACTTACTGAAATTAGCGGCAAGCTGTGCTGCCTCCAACAATGTATCTTCCGATGGATCATTCGACCGTATGACAACATGGGAGCCTGGGATGTCTTTCGTATGAAGCCAGACATCATTTTTGTTCGCCAGCCGGTTGGTCAAATATTCATTTTGCTTATTGTTACGTCCCACGTAAATTGTGGTGCCGTCACTGGAATGGAATGTTTCCGGTTCCGGTGTCTTTGGTTTGTTTTTGTGTTTTTGCGTCTGAGGTTTCTTCTTCAGATAGCCTTCCTCGCGCAGTTCTTCTCTGATTTCATCGATATCCTGTTCCCTGGCTTTCTCTACCTGTTCAATCAACTGATCCAGATAACTGATTTCTGTTTCCGCTTTATTAATTTCTTCCTGGACCACTTGTTTTGATTTTTTCATCTTTTGGTAGGTTTGGAATAAGCTTTGGGCATTTTCACTTGGTGTTTTATTCGGGTTCAGCTCGATGGAAATCGTCGGCTGTTCCGGGTCATAGTAGTCGACGACATCTACTTTTTTATCACCCTGTTTTACAAGGTGTAAGTGAGCTGTCAACAGTTCCCCTTCTTTTTGATAATCATCCGCCTTCTCCGCTTTTTTCAATGTCTGCTGGTGCTTTTTGATCTTTCGGATATTTTTATCCCGTTCATTTTTCAGGAAGCGGTATAAATCACCGGCCTGCTGTTTGACACGGTCCCGTTCTGCTTTACCTGAATAGAAGGCGTCCAGCATATCACTTACCCGGTCGAAAGTTTCGCGTTCTCCTTCCAGCGTTGAAAGAGGGAGCACATAGAATTGCTCCTTGTTTCCATAGTAAATGCTTGGCGTATAATCATGGTTTGCCAATTGCTGTTTAAATGATAGGAAAGCTTCCTTGTACCTATCCACTGACCCCAGCCTTGCCTGGTGGGCGAGTTCCCTGGTAATCAATGGGGAGCACCCCATCAAAATATTCAATATCTGCCTGTCCATTTTTCCTGCATTGAAATCAAGTTTCCGGACGAATGAGTCACCGTCGATTTTAAGCGGGTTGATTTTCCCTTGTTCCGGCGGAAATTTATAGGGCTGGCCGGGCATGACCGTCCGGTGGCGGTTTTGGGACGGCGGAAGATGCTTGATACTGTCCAGGATATGGCCTTTTTCTTCATCAACGAGGATGATGTTGCTGTGTTTTCCCATCACTTCGATGATCAGTATTTTGGTCGTTTCATCTCCCAGTTCATTCCTGCTTTTGATACGGAAACGGACAATCCGCTCCATCTCGACCTGCTCAATTTCTTCAATGAAACCACCGACCAGATGCTTGCGCAATAACATGCAGAACATCGGGGGTTCCTTCGGGTTGTAGTAATTATCATCGGTCAGGTGAAATCTGGCATAGCTTGGATGCACAGATAATAATAACGAATGGTTTTTGCGATAGGATCTCACCGTAAAAACCAATTCTGTTTCTGTTGGCTGATAGATTTTCATGATTCTTCCTGTTGCTAACGTTTCATTCAATTCATTGGTTGCGGCTCGAGTTACAACTCCATCAAATGACATGTGCGTTCACCTCTCAATGTTGCTAGTATAGCATGTTTATGGGGGGGTTCTCTATCATCCTGCGTGTTTTTCGTAGCCATGGAGGAAGTCTTTTTGATAAAATGGAGAACAGCATGGAAAGATAATGAGTTGACGGGTGTGATGGTAATGGTAACAAGTATGACAGGATATGGAAGAGAAACAGTCGATCTGGAAGAAACGCGGATAAGTCTGGAAGTCAGGGCAGTGAACCATCGATTTCTGGATATATCGACGAAAATGCCACGGTCATTTTTATTCTTAGAAGATAAAATGAAAAAAGTAGTACAACAGTCGATTCAGCGTGGAAAAATAGATATTTTCGTCACGGTTGAAGGTGAAGGACTGGGCTGCCAAAAACTGAAGGTGGATTGGAGCCTGGTGGATCAATATATGGAACGTCTGGAGGAAATGCAGGCGCGATATGGGTTGTCCGGCGAATTGACAGTCGATCTTGTAACAAAGCTGGAAGATGTCTTTACCGTGCAGGAAGAAGAGCAGGATGAAAGCCGGCTGGAAAGTACCCTGTTGACGACACTCGGGTCTGCAGTCGAAAAAGTAGTGCAAATGAGGGAACAGGAAGGTGCTGCTTTAAAACAGGATATGCTTGATCGTTTATCCCGGATTCACCAGGTCATTGACAAACTGTCCGATAGACGGGAAATAGTCATCGAGTCCTACCGGGAAAGGATTAAAGCACGGATTGAACAATATGTTCAGGAAGAATTGAAGGCGGAGGAATCCCGGATTTTGCAGGATGTCGCTCTGCTCGCTGAAAAAGGGGATATTACAGAAGAATTAACGCGGCTTCGTTCCCATATCGAACAATTTAGCGCTACAATGGAAAAGACGGATGCCATTGGCCGTCGTCTGGACTTCATCGTGCAGGAAATGCATCGGGAAGTAAATACCATCGGTTCTAAATCAAATGATGCCAAAATCAGCGAATGGGTGGTATTATTAAAGAGTGAAATTGAAAAAATCAAAGAACAAGTCCAAAATGTAGAATGAGGATGGAGAGCTGTCCTCAGCTTTGACGAAGTGATTTTTCACAAGCGGATTGGGAGTCACCTCCTTCACCAGCTTGAAAAATACCGACAGGAATCATACAATTTACACTGCTTGCATTTTTTCCTTATAATATAAGTAATGCAAAGAGAACGTGTCATGAAGGAGGAACAGTTTTGAGTCTGAAATTGATCAACATAGGATTCGGTAATGTCGTCTCTGCAAATAGGGTGATTTCAATCGTATCACCGGAGTCTGCTCCGATTAAACGTATTATTACCGTTGCAAGAGACAATAATAAATTAGTAGATGCTACATATGGCCGCCGTACACGAGCGGTCATCATTACGGATAGTGACCACGTCGTCCTCTCCGCTGTTCAACCAGAAACAGTAGGGCAACGGGTGATCAGTCATGACGATATATCTGATGAAAACTAGGAGGACACAAAGTGATTGAAGAGAAAGGCATTTTATTTATACTCTCAGGTCCATCCGGTGTCGGGAAAGGAACCGTCAGGAAATCTCTTTTCGAACAATCGACAGATCTGAGGTACTCGATATCTATGACCACTCGGGGCGCCCGGGAAGGGGAAACTGACGGTGTCGATTATTTTTTCAAAAGCCGTGAAGAATTTGAAAGATTGATAGCAGAGGGTAAATTGCTCGAGCATGCTGAATATGTAGGCAATTATTATGGAACACCGCGGGATTATGTGGAAGAGACACTGGAGCAAGGGAAAGACGTATTCTTGGAAATTGAGGTCCAGGGAGCTCTTCAGGTGAAAGAGAACTTTCCGCAAGGCGTATTCATTTTCCTGATTCCACCGAGCCTGGAAGATTTAAAAGACAGGATTGTAAGCCGTGGTACGGAAACGGAAGAGAAGGTCAAAAACCGTCTGCATCAGGCGAGAACAGAAATTGAAATGATGGATGCCTATGATTATGTCGTCGTTAACGATGAGGTTGATCATGCGGTCAAAAAAGTACAATCCATCGTCATGAGTGAACATTGCAAACGGGAACGTGTCGCCAAACAATATAAAAAAGCACTGGAGGCTGGTAAATCATGATGCTCGAACCATCTATTGATTCATTGCAAAAGCAAATCAAGTCCAAGTATACGTTAGTAACACTATCCGCTCGCAGAGCACGCGAACTTCAACAGGAGGGCGAACCGATGATTCAAAAACCTCAGTCTGATAAGTTCGTTGGAGTAGCCCTGGAAGAAATTCGTGAAGGGAAACTTACCTATTCATTCGCGGATGAAATTCAGGAACGTCAATTCTAATCTCAAAAACTTAAACGTTCATGAAAACAATTCAGTGGAAAGCTGAAAACTTTTAGTATGAAAGAAAGCCGCGCTCAATGCTGTACTTAGCGCGGCTTTCCCTATAGATAAGGACTAAACGATTAAGAGCTAAAGGGAGAAGATGGTTATGCTGAAGGGAAAGCGGATTGTGCTCGGTGTTTCCGGGGGTATTGCCGTTTATAAAGCAAGTGCATTGACAAGTAAACTCGTACAGGCGGGGGCTGAGGTAAAAGTAATCATGACAGAGAGCGCGATGGAATTTGTCACCCCCCTCACCTTCCAGGCGTTGTCACGAAATCCGGTCTATACCGATACGTTTGATGAAAAAGATCCCCGGTATATTGCCCACATTGATTTAGCGGATTGGGCGGATTTGTTTTTAATTGCACCTGCGACCGCAAATATCATTGGAAAGCTGGCCAATGGGATTGCAGATGATATGCTCTCCACAACCCTGCTGGCTACAGAAGCTCCGGTTTATGTAGCCCCGGCAATGAATGTACATATGTATGCCCACCCCGCTGTCATCAAAAATATGAAGACACTGGAACAGTGGGGTTATAAATTCATTGAACCTGGTGAAGGCTATCTTGCCTGTGGCTATGTTGGCAAAGGGCGGCTGGAAGAGCCGGAAACGATTGTATCTGTGTTGGAGAATATCGATCGTCCAGGCTGGCTGGAAGGGAAGCGCGTGCTGGTAACAGCAGGCCCAACACAAGAAAAAATCGACCCCGTCCGGTATTTCACCAACCCATCCACCGGAAAAATGGGCTTTGCCCTGGCAGAGGAAGCGGCGAGGCTGGGAGCTGCCGTAACACTGGTTGCAGGTCCAGTCCAGCTTGATACACCCCCAGGGGTCAAGCGGGTAGATGTCACTACTGCGGAAGAGATGTATCAGGCTGTCTACGATCGTTTTGGTGCCCAGGATATTGTCATCAAATCGGCCGCAGTGGCAGATTACCGGCCGGCAGTCACTTACGAACAAAAGATGAAAAAGCAGCCTGGCAATTATGTAGTAGAAATGGAACGCACCAAAGATATTCTAAAAACCCTCGGTGATGAAAAAGAGCATCAATTCCTATTAGGGTTTGCCGCGGAAACAACCAATCCTTTAGACTATGGCAAAGAGAAGCTGGAAAAGAAAAATCTGGATGCCATCGTCGTGAACAACGTCGCAGTTGAAGGGGCGGGGTTTGGTTATGATACTAATGCCGCAGTATATATAAACCGTAATTTTGAGGAAACGGAGCTCCCGATGATGAGTAAGCAACAATTGGCTCAACATATTTTCAATCAGATAAAGTTGGATATCACTCATGAGTAGCCAGAACATTGCCCGGGTTGTTGTCGATGTACCCTCATCCCAGACGAATCGTCCCTTCGATTATCGTATTCCGGACAAGTATCAGGGGATCGTCCAGCCTGGAGTGCGAGTCATCATTCCGTTCGGTCCCCGTAAAGTGATGGGGTATGTCGTTGCATTGACGGATGAAAGTGAATTTGACAAATTAAAGCTGGTCTCGGACGTTCTTGATTTGACCCCGATTCTTACCAGTGAACTGCTTAATCTTGGTAAGTGGCTGACCGATAAGACGCTGAGCTTTTACATTTCATCGTTTCAAGTGATGCTGCCCCAGGTGCTGAAAGCTAAATACAAAAAAGAACTATGGCGCCTGGACGAAGAGGAACTGCCTCAGGCGTTAGAGCAGCTCTTCGCCGGCCGTGATGTCATCGATTTTGAAGAGTTTGAACAGGCTGGCATCAGCTACCATCAATTGCAGAAGGTGATTCATGATGGATTGATCGATGTGCATTATGAAGTGAAAAGCAAGGAAACGAAAAAGACGACCCGGATGATACAGCCGGGAAAAAGCTCCTTTGGACTTGAAGAAGCTGCCGTTGACCTCCCGAAACAGGCAGTGAAACAAAAAGAAGTCATCCATTACTTCATCGAAAATCCTGAACCGGTCTCCCAGAAACATTTGTTGGCTGAGCTGAAAACCACAAGGGCTTCCTTGAAACCATTGTTAGAAAAAGGGTTACTCGCGGAATTCAAACAGGAAGTCTACCGGGACCCTTATAAGAACAGAGAATTTGAACGAACAGACCCCTTTCCACTGACAGAGGAGCAACAAGTTGCGATAACGCCTGTACTTAAGGATATCGAGACGAATAGCCATGAAGTCATGCTGCTTCACGGGGTGACTGGCAGCGGAAAAACCGAGATTTATCTCCAGTCGATCCAGGAAGTGATCGATAAGGGAGAAGAAGCGATTATGCTTGTTCCGGAAATCGCTTTGACTCCGCAAATGGTCGAGCGCTTCAAGGGGCGTTTCGGTTCACGTGTAGCGGTCATGCATAGTGCGTTGTCTGCAGGAGAGAAATATGATGAGTGGCGGAAGATCCAGCGGAAAGAAGTGCAAGTGGTCGTTGGCGCCCGTTCGGCTATTTTCGCCCCGTTTACGAACCTGGGCATCATTATCATCGATGAAGAACACGAGACCAGTTACAAGCAGGAGGACCACCCGCGTTACCATGCCCGGGATGTGGCTATCTATCGTGGGGAGCGGCATAACTGCCCGGTCGTGCTTGGGAGTGCCACGCCTACACTCGAAACCTTCGCACGCGCGAAGAAAGGGAATTATCGTCTGTTGACGCTTTCCAAACGAATGAATGATGCTTCCATGCCGGAAGTGGAACTGGTCGATATGAGAGAAGAGCTCCATGCCGGTAACAGGTCCATGTTTTCACGGGCGTTGATGGAAAAAATCCAGGAACGGTTACATCGTAAGGAGCAGGTTGTCCTGTTTTTAAACCGGCGCGGCTATTCGACCTTCGTCATGTGCCGGGATTGCGGTTATGTCAGCGAGTGCCCTCATTGCGACATTGCTCTCACCTATCATCGGAAGCAGGAGCGTTTAAAATGCCACTATTGTGGCTTTGAAGAACCTTTGCCTAGCCGCTGTCCAGAATGTGAAAGTGAATCGATCCGCTATTTTGGCACAGGGACACAAAAGGTGGAAGAAAACCTCCAGCAGCTGCTCCCTGAGGCGAAAGTCGTTCGGATGGATGTCGATACCACCAGAAGAAAAGGCGCCCACGAAAAACTGCTCTCCCAGTTTGGGCGAGGAGAAGCGGATATCCTGTTAGGAACGCAAATGATTGCGAAGGGACTTGATTTTCAAAATGTGACACTGGTCGGGGTATTGACCGCAGATTCGCTGCTGAACCTCCCGGATTTTCGTTCAGCTGAAAAAACATTTCAACTGTTGACCCAGGTCAGCGGCCGTGCAGGACGGCATTTGAAACCAGGGGAGGTAGTGGTACAGACGTACACCCCAGAACACTATAGCATTGAACTGGCGAGCCAGTATGACTATGATCAATTTTTCAATCATGAAATGAAGCTGCGGAAGGCATTTCAATATCCGCCTTTTTATTATTTGACCCTGATTACCGTGTCTCATCCTAATCAATTGAAGGCACAGGAGGTCACTCAGAAAATATGCAAGTTCCTGAAAGGGAAATTATCAGACAGTTCCACCATCCTTGGTCCGACTCCTTCTGCGCTCGCCCGTATCAAAGATAGATATCGTTACCAATGCATGATAAAATACAAGCAAGAACCAGAGCAGCGGAAATTATTAAAAAAAGTGCTACATTATTACGATGAAGATATAAGAAAGAATGAGCTGCAGATTTCGATTGATTTTCAACCATACCAGCTCATGTAAAGAAGGGAGCCGCCAATCATGACAAAAATCGCATTCATGGGAACACCAGACTTCGCTGTTCCCGTTTTAGAACAATTAATCACAGACGGTTATGAGGTTGTACTGGCAGTTACACAGCCGGATCGGCCAAAAGGGAGAAAGCGGGTAATGACACCCCCTCCAGTCAAAACAGCAGCCGAGAAGCACGGCATCCCTGTATTTCAGCCGGAAAAAATAAAAAAGGAGTACGAGAAGGTGCTGGCGTATGAGCCGGATCTCATTGTAACCGCAGCTTTCGGTCAAATATTGCCGAAAGATTTGCTTGAAGCACCGAAGCATGGATGTATCAATGTGCATGCCTCTTTACTACCGGAACTTCGCGGAGGTGCCCCTATCCATTACGCGATACTACAAGGGAAAAAAGAGACGGGGATTACCATCATGTATATGGTAGAGAAGCTTGATGCCGGTGATATTCTCTCACAAGTAAAAGTAACGATCGAAGAAGATGACCACGTCGGTTCACTCCATGACAAACTGTCTCTTGCCGGGGCAGAACTTCTCCATGAGACTGTGCCAAAGCTTTTAAACGGAGAGCTGGAGCCGAAGAAGCAGGATGAAACATTCGCCACCTTCGCCTCCAATATCAAACGGGAGCAGGAAGAAATCAACTGGACAAATGATTATAAGACCGTTTATAACCAGATTCGCGGTCTGCATCCATGGCCTGTCGCCTACACCTATTGGAAGGGGAAGCCAATGAAAGTATGGTGGGGAGAGAAAGTGGCTGCACCTGGGAAAGGTGAACCTGGAGAAGTAACGAATATACAGGAAGACGGCTTTGTCGTCATGACTGGTGATGAAAACGGAATTAAAATAACAGAACTACAGCCTACAGGAAAAAAACGCATGTCTGCTGCTGATTTCCTGAATGGCGCAGGAAGTAAATTACAGCGTGGGGATAAGTTAGGAGAAGGCAATGAGTAAATTTGTATTACGGGAAACCGCCTTGGACTTATTGACAAGAATCGGTGAACAAGGCGGTTTCAGTCACGTATTGATTGACCGGGCGATGAAACAGGAAGAGCTCACGGAGCGGGACGGGGCACTTTTGACAGAAATTGTTTATGGAACCTTGCAGCACCGCAATCTTTTAGCCTATTATGTTGATGACCGTCTCAAAGGAAAGAAGAAGCTGCGTCCCTGGGTGAAGTGGCTGCTCTATATGTCGGTGTATCAGATGCAGTTTTTAAATAAGGTACCCGACCATGCCATTATTCATGAAGCTGTAGAAATAGCCAAAAAAAGAGGTCACAAAGGAATCGCTTCTCTCGTCAATGGCGTACTACGTAACATACAGCGGGAAGGAGTCCCGGACACAAAAAAAATCGAAGACCCGATCCGTCGGCTTGCCATTGAAACCAGTCACCCGGAATGGCTGGTAGCCAGTTGGGTGGATATGTATGGGTTAGAAACGACGAGTGACATGTGTCATACGAACCTTACTCACAAAACGGTCAGTGTCCGTGTCCAGCCGATGAAAGCGGACAGGCGTGAGGTCATGGAACAACTGATGAATGAGGGCTTTGAGGTATCGCCTTCGATGCTATCGGGGCAAGGTATTTTAATCCATAAAGGTAACATACTAAAGCATGATTTATTTCATAATGGGAGCCTTACGATTCAGGATCAAAGCTCGATGCTGGTGGGAGAAATGATGGACGTTAATCCGGGGATGACCGTGCTTGATGCCTGCAGCGCTCCTGGCGGAAAGACTACCCATATAGCTGAAAAAATGCAAAATGAAGGGAACGTCATCGCTTACGACCTTCATGCCAAAAAAGCAAAATTGGTGGCTGAAAAGGCGAAACAGCTTGATCTCTCTATCATAACCGCCGGACAGGCCGACAGCAGAGCTCTCGGTGACAAACATAAGCCGGAAAGCTTTGATAGGATTCTACTGGATGCCCCTTGTTCCGGGCTAGGCGTACTGCGCAGCAAGCCGGACATTAAATACCATAAACAAGAAAAAGATATCCTGGTGTTATCCTCCATACAGGATGAATTGATGGAGAGTATGGCACCGTTGTTGAAGAAAGACGGCAAACTCGTTTATAGTACATGTAAAGTAGATGCTCGAGAAAATGAGCAGGTCATTGAGCGTTTCTTGACCAACCATCCGGAATATATTATCGACCCTGCTTTCAGAAATGATCTCCCTGAAGAGCTGAAGGAGGCGCCGGGGCTAAGTGACTATGGCTTGCAGCTTTTCCCCCAGCACTATGATACAGATGGGTTCTTTCTGACGAGATTGCTTAAACAAAGCTAGAGTAACCTATAAAAATTTTTGTATTTGAAGACGAGGTGAAATGATGAACGGGTACTTTTTGACAGATAGAGGCCAGGTGAGAAACCATAATGAAGACGCGGGCGGCCTCTTTGTTAACGGCCGTCACCAGACTCTCGCAGTAGTAGCTGACGGGATGGGCGGTCACCGTGCAGGAGATGTGGCAAGTGAAATGGCCACTTCTTATTTACATAACCATTGGCAGAGTGCCGAAACTATAACTTCACCGGGGCAGGCGGAAGAATGGCTGCAACAGGCAATCCATTCCATCAATCAAACGATATTAGACCATTCCATTATAAATGAAGAATGTAAAGGGATGGGTACGACGGTTGTAGCAGCCATATGTACGAATGAATTTGTAACCATTGCCCATATTGGAGACAGCAGATGTTATTTAGCCAATCAATATGGATTCAAGCAGGTGACAGAGGACCATTCATTAGTGAACGAACTTGTCCGATCCGGCCAAATTACTAAAGAGGATGCGGAACAGCATCCACGGAAGAACGTTTTATTGAAGGCGCTTGGTACGGAACCAGACCTGGCTATTGATGTCCAGTCGATAGGCTGGGAAAAAGAAGATGTTTTACTGTTATGCAGTGATGGACTGACGAACAAATTAACAGATGAAGAATTATATGACCTTGTCAAACACCCGCTTGAACTGGAAGAAGCTGCAAACAGGCTGGTTACTATCGCGAATGAAAGAGGCGGAGAAGATAACATTACCTTGGCACTCGTGCATTATGATCACCCCAATGAGAAAGAGGGTGGCATGTAATGTTGAACAACCGCCTGTTGAACGAGCGGTATCTGGTCAAAGAAATGATCGGCGGCGGCGGGATGGCTAACGTTTATTTAGCTGAAGATACCATTCTTGAGCGGGATGTTGCCATCAAAGTGCTTCGTCTGGAATATGGAAACGATGAAGAATTCATTGCAAGGTTCCACCGGGAGGCACAATCAGCAACAAGTCTTTCTCATCCCAATATTGTGAACATCTATGATGTAGGCGAAGAAGATGATATTTATTATATGGTCATGGAACATATCGACGGGATGACATTGAAGAAATACATACAGCTGAACAGCCCTGTAGATGTTTCCGATGCCATTGCTATCATGCAGCAAGTGACATCCGCAATCGCTCATGCCCATGAGAACGGAATTGTCCACCGGGATATCAAACCAGAAAACATTTTGATCGATCATTTTGGACAAGTAAAAGTAACCGATTTTGGTATAGCGATGGCACTTAGTGCTACAGCGCTCACCCAAACGAATTCAATCCTTGGCTCGGTCCACTACCTTTCACCGGAACAGGCCAGGGGAGGCGTTGCCACCAAAAAATCAGATATCTATTCCATGGGAATCGTATTATTTGAATTATTGACAGGCAGGCTCCCATTTTCTGGTGAATCGGCGGTTTCGGTGGCATTGAAACACCTTCAAAATGATACACCATCCATGAAACGGTGGTACCCTGACCTGCCGCAGAGCGTTGAAAACGTTGTCTTGAAGTCGACTGCCAAAGATCCGCTGCAACGGTATGGCAACGCCCATGAGATGGAAATGGATTTAGAAACATCGCTGGACCCTGCAAGAAAAGATGAAGCTCCTTTCACTATTGATGAGGATGATACAGACGAAAAAACGAAAGCGATCCCCGTCATTACAAAAGAAGCATTCGAAAATCATCACAGTGATGAAACAATCGTTCACACCAATGGAAACAGCCATGGTACCAAGCCAGTACCGCTCATGAATAATGAACAACCGCGGGAAAATGCAGAAGAAATGAAAGAGAAGAAGAACAAGAAAAAGAAAAAGAAGGTTTGGCCTTGGCTGCTGACAATATTTTTAGTGCTGCTGGCTGGCGGTATTGCCGCGTTATTGCTAATACCGGGATTGTTAGAGCCGAAAGATGTTGAAATGATCGATGTGACTGGGATGGAATATGAAGAAGCGTTTAGTGAACTTAGAAACTTGAATCTGCAAGTCGAAAGAGAAACGGTGTACTCCGATACAGTCGAAGAGGGATATGTGGTTAAAACGAACCCTGAGGCCGGGAGGACGATCAAAGAGGGATCGACCGTGACCGTTTTTTCCAGCGATGGAAAAGAGACCGCGACTTTTGGCGACTATGTCGGTGAGGACTTTGAAAAAGTTAAGACCGAGTTGGAAGCAAATGGCTATGCAAGTGTAAGAAGCATCCAGGAACGTTCCACGGATTACCCTGCTGGTACCATTATCGAACAAATACAGCCCCAGCCGGATGAAGACGTTGTCCCGGAAGATACACGGGTCATCTTTGAAGTCAGCGCTGGTCCGCCTACTGTCATGTTACAGGATTTAAGGGGGCGTTCACAGGCTGATGCGGAAAGTTATTTAGAAGAGAACAACCTCGGGGTCGAAGTAGAAGAATCTTTTTCCGATAATACCGGAGAAGGCCTGGTCATGGAGCAGAAGCCAGACCCATACCAGGAAGTGAATGAAGGCTCGACTGTTACGATTGTCATTTCCAAAGGCCCGGAAGCGAAGCCGCATACCAAAACGGTGACGGTCGAGGTTCCTTACGAGCCGGCACAGGAAGAAACAGATGAAGAAGAGAATACGGATGATCAAGGACAGGACGATGAAGGACAGGACGATGAAGGACAGGATGAAAATAACGAAGAAGAACCACAGGAACAGGAAGTAATCATCTATGTGGATGATATGGAAAATGATATCTCCGAAGTTTACGAAAAAACGATGATAACGGAAGATACAGAATTTGATATCGAGTTGATTATTGCACCTGGCTCAGAAGCAAGTTACCGAGTTGTACGAGATGGAGAAACAGTTGCCGAAGAAACGGTTGCATATTAGGATGGTGAAAAAATGCCAGTAGGAAAAATAATAAAAGCGTTGAGCGGCTTCTATTATGTCTATTCAAACGGAGAAGTTTATCAGTGTAGAGGAAGAGGCGTATTCCGGAAGCAAAAGATCACTCCGCTGGTAGGTGATGAAGTCACGTTTGAAGCGGAAAACCAACAGGAGGGCTATGTGCTTTCTATTGAAGACCGGAGAAACGAGCTGGTACGTCCGCCAATCGCCAACGTGGATCAAGCATTAATCATGACTTCTGCCAAAAATCCGGATTTCAACCCTTTGCTGCTGGACCGTTTTCTTGTCCTGATTGAAGCGAACCGTATTGAACCTTTGATTGTCATCTCAAAGGTTGATGGAGTGGAAGAAAAAGAGAAGGTCAGGGCGTTTCAAGCCATCTACGAGAGAATCGGCTATCCCGTCATCCTTACGTCTAAGGAAACAGATATGGCACTCGATCAAATTGAAAAACATTTGACTGACAAAATCACCGTAGTTGCTGGTCAGTCAGGTGTAGGAAAATCCACCTTGTTGAATCACCTGGATCCAGCTTTATCAATTGAAACCAATGAGATTTCCGAAAGTCTCGGTCGTGGGAAACACACAACCCGCCATGTGGAACTATTTGAAATAGCAGGTGGGCTGGTAGCTGATACGCCTGGGTTCAGCTCATTGGAGTTTCAAGACCTGGAAGAAGATCAGCTGCCGGAATGTTTCCCGGAATTCCGGGAAGTACAGCATTTATGCAAATTCAGAGGCTGTCTCCATAAAAAAGAGCCAAAATGCGCCGTAAAAACTGCTGTAGATAATGAAGAGATATCAAGCCAGCGTTACGACCATTACTTACAGTTTCTAGAAGAAATCCAAACAAGAAAGCCGAGGTATTGACTATGACAAAGATAGCACCTTCTATATTGTCTGCAGATTTTGCAAAGTTGGGACAAGAGATTAAAGAAGTAGTGGATGGAGGAGCGGACTACATCCATATTGATGTGATGGATGGGCATTTCGTTCCCAATATCACCATCGGACCATTAATTGTCGATGCTGTCCGTCCAGTCACGGATCTTCCATTGGATGTTCACTTAATGATAGAAAATGCCGAACAATACGTTGAAGCATTCGCAAAAGCAGGCGCTGACATTATTACCGTACATCAGGAAGCGAATGTACACCTGCATCGTACCATTCAATTGATCAAAAGCCATGGGGTGAAAGCAGGTGTTGTCATTAATCCGGCGACCCCCGCAGAAACGATCAAACCAATTCTTCAGGATGTCGATCTCGTATTGTTGATGACGGTCAACCCTGGTTTCGGCGGCCAATCTTTCATTGAATCCGTTGTGCCTAAGATACAACAGATCTCCCAATGGAGAAAAGAATTGGGGTTATCCTTTGAAATAGAAATTGATGGAGGAGTCAATAAAGATACAGCCCGAACATGTGTGGAAGCTGGGGCTGATGTACTTGTTGCCGGTAGTGCCGTTTTCAATAAAGAAGACAGAAAAGCAGCCATTGAGGCGATCAAGAACGCCTAATAATCAGACAGCCGCACATGGTGCGGCTGTTTCCATTCAGTGAGGAGTGGGGCAGATGAAACACGTAGCCATAGTCGGAGGGGGACCGAAACAGTATATCCCTGATTTAACGGAATATGATAAAGATAATATGATATGGATTGGTGCGGATCAAGGAGCGGAAGTATTGCTCGAACAAGGCATTCCCATCAGCCTGGCTGTCGGTGATTTTGATTCGGTGACCGAAAATCGTCTGGAAGAAATCAGGAACTATGCCAAACATATGGACGTTCATCCGGAAGAAAAAGACGACACCGATCTCGAGCTGGCAGTCAAAGCAGCTTTGAAAGAAAAACCTGACCAGATTTACCTGTTTGGGGTGACCGGCGGCCGAATCGATCATACGCTCGCCAATATTCATTTGCTGCATCAGACAGAACGGGCGAATGTACCGTCCGTAATTATTGATCAACAGAACCAGATTGAACTCACTACACCAGGTAATCATCGAGTCAAAAAAGTCGATGATTATCCTTACATCTCCTTTATTCCGATTTCACTGACAGTAGAGAAGCTCTCACTTGAGGGTTTTTATTACCCATTGAACGACAGGGACCTGCCCCTCGGCTCCACTCTTTGTATGTCAAACAAGCTTGTAAAAGAATATGGTACTTTTTCATACGACCAAGGCATACTATTGTTAATAAGGAGTCGAGATAGTTGAGAATGCGCACCATACAGCTTGTCCGCAGTTGATTCAGGAAAGAGGAGGGGGACTCATTGAAATTTTATACCATTAAACTCCCAAAATTTATTGGTGGCTTTGTCAGAGCTGTCATAGGAACCTTTAAAAAAGGGTAACAAAAAAAGCACCCCGGCGCAGGGTGCTTTTTTTGTACTTTAAGAAAGTTTAATAGAAAAAATGTAAAAAATTACTGTATTAAAGTAAACGAAATGCCTGTCAGCGACAGGCATACTACTGCGTGATTATACGCGTGTTACTTTACCAGATTTAAGTGCACGGGCTGATACATAAACTTTTTTAGGCTTTCCATCCACTAGAATGCGTACTTTTTGTACATTAGCCTTGAAATTACGTTTATTAGCGTTCATAGCGTGCGAACGATTGTTACCTGAAGTTGTTTTGCGTCCAGTTACTACACATTTACGTCCCATGGTAATCCCTCCTAGTGCTTACAAGTATATCTTGAAATACTTATACAATGTATCATAATGCAATCAGGATTGCAATAATTGCTGTTAAATTATATCAAGAATTTTCACTTGACAGAACGCATGAATTCATCCAAAGTATTATAGGGGCAATCTTTGAAAAAGACACGATAGATGCCCAGAACGGATAAGTACCAGCGATAAACCTGACAAGCTTGAGAATGTGTTATAATATAGGGAATAAACGAACAGGGACGAAGGAGGATCATCATGTCTGTTGATATGAATACTAAATATGGTCAAGTAACAATCAGTAACGAAGTAATTTCTACCATCGCAGGCGGTGCCGCTGTTGAATGCTATGGAATCGTAGGGATGGCTTCAAAAAGCCAGCTGCGTGATGGTATTGCAGAAATCCTCAGAAAAGAGAACTTTTCTAAAGGCGTGGTGGTCAGACAGGAAGATGATTCATTGCATATTGATATGTATATCATCGTAAGCTACGGGACGAAAATTTCTGAAGTTGCTCACAACGTCCAGTCTCAAGTCAAATATACTTTGAATAAAACAGTGGGATTATCCGTAAACTCAGTGAACATCTATATTCAGGGTGTTCGCGTTTCTACTAACTAAACAATAATAACAGACAAACTAGCAGATATAGAGGAGGAAGCAGGTGTGACGGTTAAATTGTTGGACGGTAAAACGTTCGCTGAAATGGTGCTCGCAGGCGCGCAGCATCTAACCAATAACGCGGATATGATTGATGCGTTGAACGTCTTTCCCGTTCCTGATGGTGATACGGGTACGAATATGAATTTATCGATGACTTCAGGTGCTAATGAAGTCAAGAATGTAAAGGAAAATCATACAGGGGATGTTGCCCAGGCACTGGCCAAGGGTTTATTAATGGGTGCGCGAGGCAATTCAGGTGTCATTCTCTCTCAATTGTTCCGTGGATTCGGAAAAGAACTCGCTCAGAAGCAATCTTGTGATACAAAAGAATTTGCCCAGGCGTTGCAAGCAGGTGTTGAAACGGCTTATAAAGCGGTGATGAAGCCTGTGGAAGGGACCATTTTGACAGTGGCCAAAGAGTCGGCAGAAGCCGCTGTCAAGACAGCAAAAAAAGAAGAGGATATGATCGTTTTTCTTGAGACGGTTGTAAAAGAAGCTCAGGCTTCTTTAAAACGCACTCCGGAACTGCTTCCGGTCCTGAAAGAAGTCGGAGTTGTAGACAGTGGCGGGCAAGGTCTATTGACTATCTATGAAGGATTTCTGGCAAACCTGAAAGGGGAAACACTGCCGGAACCTGACACTGCTGGTTCCATGGATGAAATGGTGAATGCCGAGCATCATAAGCTCGCTCAGGATTTCATGGACACAGCAGATATCGAGTTTGGGTACTGTACCGAGTTCATGGTCAAGTTCGAAGAGGACAAGCTTAAGGATAACCCTTATGATGAAGACCAATTCCGCAATGAATTGAGTGAAATGGGAGACTCCCTGCTTGTCGTTTCCGATGATGAATTGATTAAAGTACACGTCCACGTCGAATACCCTGGCGAAGCGATGACACTCGGTCAGCGCTACGGCAGTCTCGTGAATATGAAAATTGAAAACATGCGCGAACAGCATACTTCTATCGTAGGTGACAAAAAAGAGAAGCAGCCAAAAGCAAAAGCTGAATATGGAATTGTCACTGTTTCTATGGGGGACGGCCTGAAAAAGATGTTTGAAAGCCTTGGCGCCACAGTTGTCATCCAGGGAGGCCAGACAATGAACCCAAGTACACAGGACATCTCGGAAGCTGTGTCAGAGGCTCATGCTAAAAATGTGCTGATCCTGCCTAATAACAAAAATATCGTCATGGCTGCCGAACAGGCGGCTGATCTTGCGGAAGACAATGTGGCGGTGATTCCCAGCAAGTCGATCCCTCAGGGTATGAGTGCTTTATTGGCATTCAACCCGGATGCTGATCTGGAAACAAATCAACAGGAAATGTCCGGCATGATGGAACAGGTGAAAACCGGGCAGATCACCTATGCGGTCCGGGATACCCAAATCGATGGCATGACCATTGAAAAAGATCACTTCATGGGAATTTTCGATGGGGATATCAAAGCGACCGACAAAGATAAAATAACTACCGTTGAGAAACTCCTGAAAGAAATGATTGATGAAGATGAAGATGAAATTCTTACCGTTTTAGCCGGTGAAGAAGCAACCCAGGAAGAAATCGAGAAACTCGAAGCTTTCATGGAAGAAGAATTTGAAGATATCGAAGTTGAAGTCCATCAGGGCGACCAGCCGATCTATTCCTTCATATTCTCAGTCGAATAATTATCAAAATAAGAGGTCTATAACCCTAAGGTTTAGGCCTCTTTTGATTATATTTAGTTTGTGCAGGGGACTATAAGTGAATAGAAAACTATAAACCTTAACTATGTAAAGGAGATATAATGACACATCATAAAGAAATTGGATGGAACTTTGAAAATAGTTATGCACGACTGACGAAGCCATTTTTTGAACAAGTAAAACCAGAGCCGGTTCCTTCACCGAAGCCCGTTATCATCAATAAGTCGTTGGCAGCAACTTTAGGTTTGAACGGTGACAGCCTCGATACGGAAGAGGGAGTAAAGGTGTTGGCAGGGAACCACGTGCCCGGTCAGGCGGAGCCGATTGCACAAGCGTACGCAGGTCACCAGTTTGGGCACTTTACTATGTTAGGAGACGGCCGTGCCGTTTTGCTTGGTGAACAAATCACCCCATCAGAAAAACGATTAGATATTCAGCTCAAGGGCTCAGGACGTACCCCATTTTCGCGCAGAGGCGATGGCCGGGCAACCCTTGGCCCAATGCTGCGGGAATATATCATCAGTGAGGCGATGCATACTTTGGGTGTACCGACCAATCGAAGCCTTGCTGTAGTAACAACAGGAGAATCGGTCATCCGGGAAACACCATTGCCAGGTGCCATATTAACCCGTGTTGCTGCCAGTCACCTTCGAGTCGGCACCTTTGAATATGCCAGAAGACTGGATGATATTGAAAAACTCCAGGAGCTTGCTGACTATGCCATAGAGCGTCATTTTCCTGAAATTGAACAAAATGAAGACCGATATCTTGCTTTTTATGAAGAAGTGGTCAGACGCCAGGCTAAATTAATAGCAAATTGGCAGTTGATTGGGTTTATTCATGGGGTGATGAATACGGATAATATGACCATCAGTGGAGAAACGATTGACTATGGGCCTTGTGCCTTTATGGATGAATATGACCCGGCGACCGTGTTCAGCTCGATTGATGTGCAAGGACGTTATGCCTACCAAAATCAGCCGGCAATTGGACAGTGGAACCTGGCGCGCTTAGCGGAAGCCCTTTTGCCGTTGATTCATGAAGACCAGGACCATGCAGTGGAACTGGCTCAAGAGATTCTGGGACAGTACCAGGATTCTTATCATAGCTATTGGCTGGCAGGAATGAGAAAGAAGCTGGGCATACAAAATGAAGAGGAGAAGGATGAGAAATTGATTGAAGGCCTTCTTGATATCATGAAGAATCACCGTGCTGATTTTACCAATACATTCCGCCTGTTAACGTTGGGTAAACCGGAGGATACTCCTATGAATGAGAGTCCGGAATTCAAGCAATGGTATGAGCGGTGGCAGCATCGGTTAGACAGACAGGACTTATCGAAAACCTCTGCCTATCAGGAGATGAAGAAAGTCAATCCAGCCATTATCCCTCGTAATCACCGGGTGGAAGAGGCGTTGGAAGCGGCTGTACAAAACGGGGACTACAGTGTGATGGAACGGCTTTTAGAGGTTCTTTCTGATCCCTATGCCTATTCACCGGAGCAGGAGGAATACACAACACTACCAGCGCCCTCCAGTCTCCCATACCGAACCTATTGCGGGACCTAAGACAGTGGAAAACCCACTGTCTTTTTTAATGTCTAGGAAATTATAAAATTTTCTTTTAGTGGATAACTTTACGTGGTTGGTTCCATCCAGCTCCAGCGCCTACCCCCTCGAGGTCTTAAGTCAATCCTCTCTGTGATTAGAAAAACTTGGCTTATCGCCAATGGTTTATGGCGAAAGCCTTAGTTTTACTTATACTTTAATCCTTTATAAAATGAATCAGTCTAAAAGTACAAAAAACGTCACGGCGAGGCTTGTCTTAAGCTTGTCGGGGGTGAGCAAGGCGCTTGCGCTTTTGTTCTTATCGTTTACAGGTCAGCTGTTTCGGTAACATAGTGGTAAAGGAGGCAGGATAATGGAAGACAGAAAAACTGCGCTCGTAACTGGAGGAGCTAATGGAATTGGAAAATCCATCGTAAACTCCTTTTTAGAAGAAGGCTATAGAGTTTTACTGATTGACAAAGATGAAAAAAACGGAAGAGAAGTTTGTGAACAAGCACAGGGAAACAGCGGCTTAGTGGAATTTAAAAAATGTGATGTAGGGAATTATAAGGAAGTCCAAAAGTTATTTAATGAAATGGAAAGCGAATATAATCGCATTGATATTTTAGTCAATAATGCGGGAATTTCTAAATTCAAAAATTTTTGGGATATGGAAGAAGAAGACTGGAATGAAGTGATTGCTGCGAATTTGAGCAGTGTATTTTTTCTTACCAAACAAGCAGCTTTACTTATGAAGGAACATGGGGGCAGCATTATCAACATTGCCTCCACGAGAGCATCGATGGCTGAACCTCAGACCGAAGCCTATTCTGCAAGTAAGGGAGGCATAGTCGCACTGACCCATTCTTTAGCGATGACGTTGAGTGACTACTATATCCGGGTGAATAGCATCAGCCCCGGATGGATCCAAACAGAGCATTATGAAGACTTAAGAGAAATTGACCACTTTCAGCACCCTTCCAAAAGAGTTGGCAGACCGGAAGATGTCGCCATAGCCTGTGTATTTTTAAGTCAGGAAGAAAATGATTTCATCAATGGGGAGAATATCGTCATTGACGGAGGGATGACTCGGAAAATGATTTATGAACATTAACAAGCTGTTTCCAGAAGGGCTTAATTAAGGGAGGAGGCCAATCAGGTTAGATTGTCTCTATTATAGGTGATAATTCTCTCTTCCCATAATTTTATCTCATTTATTTTTAATTTTGTCTCTTAAAAATTCAATAGTATCTCTCAAATTTCAAAAAGTGGCTCTCATCTGGGTGCAAGATTCTCACATACTATGCCGGTTGTCTCTCTTATGCCTGAAAATAACAATCTTTTAATTATAAAAAAAGCTCAGAGTTAGCCATTAACTCTGAGCACCTTAACTATTAATGTCCGACTGATCGCATGACAAATTCGAATAAGAACATCATGGCTATGAATACGACTGGGAAAGATAATTCCCTTTGCTTTCCAATCGCCAGCTTTACTAGTGGATAGGCGATGAATCCAAAAGCCATCCCATCAGCAATCGAATAAGTGAAAGGAATCATGACAATGATCAAGAAAGCAGGCATTGTCTCGGATAACTGATCAAATTCGATATGTTTGATGTTTTGCACCATCAAAGCCCCGACAATAATCAAAATCGGGCTGATAGCAGTACCTGGAACCATCGATATCCATGGTATCAATAATAATGTAGCCAGGAACAGGATAGCCATTGTAAATGCTGCGCGGCCGGTTTTCCCTTTTGATGCAATGACGGCGGCACTTTCAGCGGATGATACCGTTGGGGAAGTGCCAAGAAAACCACTTGCAAGTGCAGAAAAAGCGGTTGCTTTATAAGCGCGTTTGAACTTGTTTTCATCTCTCAGCATCGCAAGCTGTCCGTGTATCAAGCCCATATTCTCAAATATCAGCACGATACTTAACGGGAAGACAGCCATCCAAAAGGTCAAAGTCCCGATTCCTTCAAATGATGGCATCCATATGAAAGACCCCATATCCATGGAAATGCCTGTTCCCGGTTCGCCAAGCAGTCCAAAAAAGGAGGCAATCACGGTTCCGATGATCATGGTGATCAAAAAGTTGCCGGGAACGTTTCTGGTGAACAGAAATATTCCGATGAATAAGGTCAACAGACTGGTAATCACCATTTCGGAAGAAGGGTTTCCCAGTGCGATCAAGGAGTGTTCTCCTCTGACAACAAGTCCACCTTTTTCAAGGCCGATCAGGGTCAGGAACAAACCAAGTCCTACTGTGATGGCGTGCTTCAAGGAATCTGGAATCGCTTCTTTCAGCCACTCCCCAAGTTTAGTGAATGCCGTCACAAGGAAAATCAACGAAGATACGATGACGACCGCCAGCCCTTCCTGGAAGCTCATGCCGGTGCCTTCGACTATCGTATAGGCGAACAGGGCATTGACTCCCATCCCTGGTATCAGCACCATCGGGGCATTGGCGAGCCACCCCATCAGCAATGTACCAACAAAGCTGGCAAGGATGGTAGCGACCATCGCGTTCTCTACGCCGATCCCTGCATCATTCAGAATGGAGCTATTGACTGCTACAATATAGACAGTTGTAAAATAGCCGATCAGACCAGCAAGGATATCATTTTTCCACTGAGCAGCATCAATGGCATGTTTATGCTTGTTAAACATGGTGTACTCCTCTATATATTTGTAGCCCTCTCCCACCCGGTTGTTCATGCAACCCACAAAGTTCAATTATAATACCTGATTCGTATTCTGGCAATACCTTCAACTTTATGGTAAAAATAGTAGGGAATACTCCTGTTCAAGTAAACGTTTTCCCGCTAAAATAGAATAGGGAATATGCGTGTGTAGATACCGTACATAACGGCTTATCTTGTGGAAGGGAAAGGTGATTGGATGAAATATAAATCAGTTTTCGATATTATGGGTCCGGTTATGATCGGACCATCTAGTTCCCATACAGCTGGAGCAGCCAGAATTGGACGGGCTGCAAGGAACCTGTTCGGACGGGAACCGAAGTGGGCAGAAATTCATTTGTATGGTTCTTTTGCCCGAACCTATAAAGGGCACGGTACAGACGTTGCCATCGTTGGCGGATTATTGGATTATGATACGCACGATACCAGGATCAGGGACGCATTAGATACAGCAAAACAAAAAGGAATGAAAGTGAGGTTCCATGAAGAAGAATCTCATACCGACCATCCGAATACAGCGAGAATACGTATCGGTGACGATAAAGGAGACCTGGAGCTTGTCGGTATCTCCATTGGCGGAGGTATGGCGGAAATTACGGAGCTGAACGGCTTTGAATTACGTTTATCCGGAAGCCATCCGGCTGTCCTGTTGATTCATAATGACAGGTACGGAGCGATTGCCTCTGTTACCGGTATATTGGCACGACATGAAATCAATATCGGACATATGGAAGTTTCACGCAAGCAGGAAGGACAGCAGGCGTTGATGGTAATTGAAGTCGATCAAAATATAGACGAAAGCATTTTGCAGGAGCTGGAGAGAGCTGACCATATCTTACAGGTTGCTAAGATCGTCGACTAATAGAAAGGAGCATGAATTATGTTTCGTAATGTAGCTGAACTCGTCGAAATGGCGGAAAGCGAAGGCATTCAAATATCAGAAGTAATGATTCGTCAGGAAATGGAAGTAAAGGAGAAGGCACGGGAAGAGGTTGTCGGGCAGATGGAACGCAATCTCGATGTCATGGAAAAAGCGGTCGAAGATGGCTTGAAAGGGGTAAAATCTCACAGTGGTTTAACTGGCGGGGATGCTGTACTGCTTCAGGAATATATGAAAAACCACGAACCTTTGTCCGGAACGATTCTGCTGGATGCCGTCAGTAAAGCAGTTGCTACGAATGAAGTCAATGCAGCTATGGGAACCATCTGTGCCACACCTACAGCGGGAAGCGCCGGGTGTGTTCCGGGTACGCTTTTTGCGGTAAAAAATAAATTGAACCCGACGAGAGAACAAATGGTACGTTATCTTTTTACATCCGGGGCGTTCGGCTTTGTGGTTGCCAATAATGCATCTATATCCGGGGCTGCCGGCGGCTGTCAGGCAGAAGTCGGTTCTGCTGCCGGAATGGCTGCCGCTGCTATCGTGGAGATGGCTGGCGGTACACCATCGCAGTCAGCAGAGGCAATGGCCATTACACTAAAAAATATGCTCGGACTTGTCTGTGATCCGGTTGCCGGCCTCGTCGAAGTTCCATGCGTGAAACGAAATGCCATGGGTGCCTCCAACGCAATTACAGCAGCGGATATGGCACTGGCAGGCATTACAAGCCGGATTCCATGTGACGAAGTGATCGATGCGATGTATAAAATTGGACAGACCATGCCTGTTGCTCTTAGAGAAACAGCACAGGGAGGCCTTGCAGCTACACCAACAGGCCGGGAGCTAGAAGCGAAAGTGTACGGAATTTCTTTGAAGAAAGAGTGATAGTGTGTTGACGCAACCAGTTTCTGAGGTGAATGGTGTCGGGGAAAAATTGAAAGAAACCTTGAATGAACTAGGAGTTTACACAGTAGAAGATCTTATGTTCTATTTTCCTTATCGCTATGACACCTACGAAGTTAAACCATTGACGGAACTTGTGCATAATGAAAATGCCACGATCGAAGGGGAGGTCATCGGGGAACCTTCCCTTACTTTTTATGGGCGGAAAAAATCCCGGCTGACGATGACCTTGCAAGTGGATCAATTTGCCGTAAAGGCCGTCATGTTCAACCGGGCATTTGCAAAAAAACAGATCAGTGCCGGCGACATTATTACGGTTACGGGAAAATGGGATCAGCACCGGCTTCAAATAACGGTCAGCCAATACAAGAAAGGACGGGCGGAAGCACAGAACCCGATTCAGCCCGTCTATTCACTGAAAGAAAACATCACCATGAAAAAAATGCGGAAAGTAATCCTGTCTGCCTTAGAAGCCTATGGCGACGAAGTAACAGAGATTCTGCCAGAGCAGCTGATTGACAGCTATAAACTCCCGGAACGAACGAAAGCGCTTTGGCAAATGCATTATCCGGAAAGCCGGGAATTATTAAAACATGCGAGAAGAAGGTTTACGTATGAAGAATTCCTGATTTTCCAGTTGAAAATGCAGTTGTTGAGGAAAATGAAGCGGGAAGCTACAGAAGGGAACAGACAGGCCTATGATAATGATAAACTGACGGCCTTTGTAGATTCCTTCCCCTTTGAATTGACCAAAGCCCAAAAGAAATCACTGGCAGAAATTTTAAAAGATATGAAATCCCCACATCGGATGAACCGTCTTCTGCAAGGGGACGTGGGGTCAGGGAAAACAGCTGTTGCAGCTATCGCTCTATATGCTTCCATTACAGCCGGCAATCAGGGCGCGTTGATGGTGCCAACGGAGATACTGGCGGAACAGCATTATGAATCCTTACAGGAAATGTTCGGTGACCGGGTCAATATCGTCTTATTGACGGGGTCTATTAAAGGGAAACAGCGAAAAGCTATTCTCGAAGAGATCCGCACCCAAGAGGCAGATATTATTGTTGGTACACACGCGCTGATCCAGGATGAAGTTATCTTTTCCAAACTTGGACTGGTCATTGTAGATGAGCAACACCGCTTCGGTGTCAATCAGCGCAGGACATTACGGGATAAAGGGCTTAATCCGGACGTTTTGTTCATGACGGCTACCCCGATTCCAAGAACACTTGCTATTACGGCATTCGGTGATATGGATGTATCGGTAATCGACGAAATGCCGGCTGGCCGTAAACCAGTGGAAACCTATTGGGTGAAAGGTGACATGATGGATCGCGTCCTTCAATTCATTCAAAAAGAGGTTGCCCAGGGCCATCAGGCGTATGTTATTTCACCTTTGATAGAGGAATCCGATAAATTGGATATTCAGAATGCTGTCGACCTGCACCATCAGTTGCAGACATATTATGAACCCGATATTCAAATAGGGTTGATGCACGGACGCCTTCATCAGGAGGAAAAAGAAGCCGTTATGCAGCAGTTTGTGGATAATGATATACAGGTTTTAGTTTCCACGACGGTAGTAGAAGTAGGGGTGAATGTGCCGAATGCTACCGTAATGGTCATTTATGATGCCGAACGTTTCGGTCTCAGTCAGCTGCACCAGCTCAGGGGTCGTGTCGGCCGTGGAGATGCCCAGAGCTACTGTATTTTATTGGCAGAGCCAAAAGGCGAAATCGGCAAGGAACGGATGCGGATCATGACAGAGACGACGGATGGGTTTGAATTATCGGAACAGGACCTTCAGCTCCGTGGGCCAGGTGATTTTTTTGGAAGGAAACAGAGTGGCGTCCCGGAATTTAAAGTCGGGGATATGGTACATGATTACCGCGCACTCGAGACCGCCCGGCAAGATGCTGCAGATATTATTGCTTCCGGTCAGCTGGAGACGGAGAAAGAATGGGCAGCACTGAAAAACATGCTGTATAAAGACGAAGCATTGCAAGGGGAAATACTGGATTGATAGAGATATAGGGTTGTTTCAGTGGCGAAAGACTGATGCACCAATGGGATTGATTGGCGGTATCAGTGTAACGCTACAGAAACAACCTTTTTCAAATTTCTACATATTTATGAACTACATTGCTAATTCAGGAAAAATTTGATAGAATTTTAAGAAAATTCCCCCAAAAAACTTAACCATTTAAACGACCAAAGGAGTGTTGCATCTATGAAACTATTTCTTTCCGTTGATATGGAAGGAATAACCGGTCTGCCCGATTATACATATGTAGATTCATCGGAACTGAATTACGACCGGGCCCGCCGCATCATGACAGAAGAGGCGAATTACGTAATCGAAGCAGCCAGGAAATCAGGTTGTAAAGAGGTATTAGTGAATGACAGCCATTCAAAGATGAATAATCTGCTGATTGATCAGCTTCATCCAGAAGCTCATCTGATCACAGGTGATGTGAAACCGTTATCAATGGTTCAAAGCCTTGATGAGAGCTTCACGGGAGCAATGTTCATCGGATATCACGCACGAGCCGGTCAACGGGGAGTGATGTCCCATTCGATGATTTTCGGAGTAAGGAATTTCTACATAAATGATGTCGAAGTAGGGGAATTCGGGTTCAACGCTTATGTAGCCGGTTATTACGGCGTCCCGGTATTATTGGTCGCTGGCGATGACTGCGCAGCCAAAGAAGCAGAGGCGCTTATACCAAACATAACGACAGCTGTCGTCAAAGAAACCATATCACGATCGTCAGTGAAAAGCCTGACCCCGGAAAAAGCAGGAGAACTGATCCAGGAAAAAGTTACTGCAGCCCTGAAAAAACGTAGCCTGGTCAAGCCGCTGACACCTCCTGATAACCCGGTACTGCGGATAGAATTTAATAATTACGGGCAGGCAGAATGGGCAAACCTGATGCCAAATACAGAAATTGAACCAGGCACCACCATAGTGAAATATAAAGCAAAAGATATCATAGAAGCCTATCAGGCGATGATCGTCATGACTGAACTGGCGATGCATACGTCGTTCAGTTAGGGAGGGTGCCTATATGACAAAGTACATAATCAAACGTTTTCTGATCATGATCGGAACCGTATTAATCATTGCTACATTGACTTTCTTTTTGATGCATGCCATTCCAGGTTCACCATTCAACGAAGAAAGAAACTCTAATGAGGTAGTCCAGGCTAACCTTGAAGCGCATTACCATTTAAATGAACCATTATTTATTCAATATCTCATCTACCTGAAATCGATTGCTACGTTGGACTTCGGACCATCGATCAAACACCCGACACAGACAGTCAATGATTTATTAGGGAGAGGTTTTCCGATTTCTTTCGAATTAGGGATTGTCACTATTCTCGTTGCTGTTATTTCAGGGATCATCCTCGGTGTATTGGCAGCTTTAAAACATAACGGTATCATCGATTATTTGGCAATGACGATAGCTGTCCTGGGTATTTCTATTCCAAACTTCGTGTTAGCAACCTTGTTAATTCAAAAACTTGCAGTCGATTGGGACATTTTTCCCGCTGCCACCTGGTCGAGTCCCTTACATATGGTCCTGCCGACGCTGGCGCTCGCGACTGGACCGATGGCCATCATCGCAAGACTGACACGTTCGAGCATGCTTGAGGTGCTGACACAGGATTATATTAAAACTGCAAGAGCAAAAGGCCTGATGCCCTATAAGATTATTATCAAACATGCTTTGAAAAATGCGCTGATGCCGGTAGTCACGATTTTAGGCACGTTGTTAGCAGGAATTCTAACCGGTACATTCGTCATTGAAAAGATTTTCGCAATTCCTGGCATGGGACGATATTTCATCGAAAGCATTAACCAGAGGGATTATCCTGTCATCATGGGTACTACTGTGTTCTACAGCTTTTTCCTGGTTTTCATGCTGTTTTTGGTCGATATTGCCTATGGCTTGCTGGATCCCAGAATAAAGATGCATAAGAAGGAAGGGGAATGAATATGAACCATCTTGCAGAAAAACAAAAGAAACATTCTCCTGCTGGCAATGATATTCCAGATGAATGGTTCAAACCAAAAGAAAAAAATGAAAAGGATTCAGAAAAAGTTGTTCGTCCATCCTTATCTTACTGGCAGGATGCATGGCGCAGGCTGCTAAAGAACAAGCTTGCCATTGGCGGCCTGGTTTTTCTGATTTTATTAACCTTTATGGCAATTTTCGGACCAATGCTTTCACCTTATAGTGTGAGTGAAAGTGTCCGGGCGAATCAAAATCAGCCACCTTCTCCCAGTCATTGGTTTGGGACGGATAACCTGGGTAGAGATGTATTTACCCGGACATGGTACGGAGCGAGAATTTCTTTGTTTGTCGGATTGATGGCAGCTTTGATCGATTTTTTTATCGGGGTTATCTATGGAGGTATTGCCGGTTATAAAGGCGGTCGTACGGATAATGTAATGATGCGCATCATTGAAATTTTATACGGGCTTCCTTATTTGCTGGTTGTTATCCTCTTATTGGTTGTAATGGGACCTAGCCTTATGACGATCATTATCGCCCTGACAGTGACAGGGTGGGTAGGGATGGCTCGTATCGTTCGAGGACAGGTTATGCAAATAAAAAATTATGAGTTTGTATTGGCTTCGAAATCATTCGGTACAAAAACCTCGCGTATTATCCGGAAGAACCTTCTTCCAAACACGATGGGTCCGATCATTGTACAAATGACCCTTACAGTCCCGACAGCTATCTTTGCGGAGGCATTTTTGAGCTTCTTAGGACTTGGCATTCAATCCCCTTATGCCAGCTGGGGTGTAATGGCCAATGACGCATTAGGCACGATACTGTCTGGACATTGGTGGAGACTGTTTTTCCCGGCACTTTTTATTTCTGCAACGATGTTTGCTTTTAACGTACTTGGAGACGGGCTTCAGGATGCACTCGATCCTAAGCTCAGGAGGTGACAACATTGGAAAAATTACTGGAAGTTAGAGACCTTGAAGTTTCCTTTTTAACTTATGGAGGGGAAGTACAAGCTGTCAGGGGTGTCAGCTTTGACTTACATAGAGGCGAGACGCTGGCGATTGTAGGTGAATCGGGCTGTGGCAAGAGTGTAACAGCAAACTCAATCATGCGCCTGATTCCCCAGCCACCCGGACGTATAACGAATGGAACTATTCAATTCAAAGACAAAGAGCTAATCACCCTCCCTGAAAATCAGATGAGAAAAATTAGAGGCGTAGACATATCGATGATTTTTCAGGACCCGATGACCGCGCTGAATCCTACCTTGACGGTCGGGAACCAGCTTACAGAAGGATTGAAACAGCATACTTCTGTTTCTGCCAAACAAGCAAAGCAAAAAGCTGTGGAACTTCTTGACTTAGTCGGTATCCCTAACCCTGAGGAACGCCTCAGCCTGTATCCTCACCAGTTCAGTGGTGGTATGCGGCAGCGTATTGTAATTGCAATGGCACTCATTTGCGAACCGGAGCTTTTGATTGCCGATGAACCGACCACTGCTCTTGATGTCACCATTCAGGCGCAAATACTGGAATTATTCGAGCGTATTCAGGAACAGACAGGGGTAGCAATTATATTGATTACCCATGATCTGGGTGTTGTAGCGAAAATTGCTGACCGGATTGCAGTAATGTATGCCGGTAAGATCATCGAAGTTGGTACGAAGAAAGAAATTTTCTACCAGTCTCAGCACCCTTATACGAAAGGATTGTTAAATTCTGTTCCGCGATTGGACAGGAGAGAAGGAAAGCTGATACCGATCGACGGAACTCCTCCGGATTTATTTTCACCGCCGGCAGGGTGCCCTTTCACTGCAAGGTGTCCAAAGGCGATGGAAGTGTGTGACCGCGTTTACCCATTGGAGACAAAACTCTCATCCACACACGAGGTTGAATGCTGGCTTCAGGATGAGCGTGCGAATAAATTGTTGGCTTCCAAGTGAGGCCTCAAGATAAATACATATTCAGAAGGGAGAAAAAGAAATGAAAAAATGGCTGATGTTGTTACTAGCCGTGATGGTGGCGGTAGTTCTGGCTGCCTGCACAACCAGTGGAAGCTCTGATAGCGGGGAGCAGAATGATGGAGGAGAGGAAGCTTCAGGGGGAGAAAAAGTATTGAAGCTGAACAATGGCTCTGAACCTACATCCCTGGATCCTCCAATCGGTTTCGATTCCTACTCTTGGAATGTACTGAACAATTTAATGGAAGGAATGACTCGTCTGGATGAGTCCCATGAACCGGCAGCAGCAACCGCCGAAAAATGGGATGTTTCAGAAGATGGAAAGGTTTATACGTTCCATATCCGTGAAGATGCCAACTGGTCCAATGGAGATCCTGTAACAGCAGGAGATTTTGAATTCGCCTGGAAACGTCTGGTGGACCCGGAAGTCGCGTCCCCGGCAGCATTTCTTGGCTACTTCATTGAAGGAGCAGAAGCATACAATAATGGGGAAGGCTCTGAAGATGACGTGATGGTTGAAGCGGTAGACGAAAAGACCCTCGAGGTTACCTTGACAGCTCCAACCGGGTATTTCCTGCATGTGATTTCTAATCCGGCTTTTTTCCCAATTAATGAGGAAGTGCAAAGTGAGAATGAAGAATGGTTCGCAGAAGCAGATTCATTTGTAGGAAACGGACCCTTCCAGTTAGCGAAATGGACTCATGACAGCGAGCTTGTCATGGAAAAGAACGACGAGTATTGGGATGCAGACACCGTCAAATTGGATAAAGTTGAGTGGGCGATGGTAAATGACACCAATACAGAATACCAAATGTATGAAAGCGGAGACCTGGATACGTCCGATATCCCAAGTGAAATGTCCGACGAGTTGATTGATAGTGAAAATGTAGTAATTGAGGAGCAGGCAGGAACTCACTTCTACCGTTTTAATGTAAACGAAGAACCGTTTACAAATGAAAAAATCCGTAAAGCATTCGCTATGGCCGTCAACCAGGAGGAAATCGTCGAGTATGTAACGAAGAATAAAGAGGAACCTGCCTATGGTTTCGTATCTTATGGGTTCACTGACCCCTCTGGTGAAGATTTCCGTGATAAAAACGGAGATTTAGTAGAGTATGACCCTGAGCAAGCAAAGCAGCTTTTAGAAGAAGGTATGGAAGAAGAGGGTTATGAGGAGCTGCCAAAGGTCACATTAACTTATAATACCAGTGACGTAAATAAATCGATCGCTGAGACTTTTCAAAGCATGTACAAAGAAAATTTAGATGTCGATATTACGTTGGAAAATACCGAGTGGAATGTATTTTTACAGGATCAGAAAGACTTGAAACATCAATTGTCCCGAAGCTCTTTCCTTGCTGACTATGCAGATCCGATCAACTTCCTGGAAAGCTTCACAACTGATTCATCCATGAACCGTACAGGCTGGTCGAATGAAGAGTATGACGAATTGATTCAACAAGCCAAGTCCGAATCGGATGAAGAACAGCGTTTCGAATACATGTATGAAGCAGAAAAAATTCTATTTGAAGAAATGCCACTCTTCCCGATCCACTTCTACAACCAGGTAGTACTTCAGAAAGATGAAGTAGAAAACATCGTCCGTCACCCTGTCGGATACCTGGAATTAAAATGGGCAGATAAAAACTAGAAAAAAAAGAGTTTCATAATTAAGAAGAAAGAACATGGCCGGGGCAGGTGTCGATGAAGCAGGATCTGGGTGCAGATCATTGGCTGATCCCTGCTCCCGGCCTATTTTTTGGCTCTGTTAAAGCTCCGTGTTGATTTTACAAAAATAGCTCCCTTTTGCTTAAGACTCAGTTTCGATAGAAACTGTTTCCGTTATGGTGTTAAGCGTTGAGAGGTCCGGGAAATCACTCGCTTTCCATGGGCGTACGGTGAGCTTCCTCGGGCAAAAGCCCTGCGGGATCTCACCATGTACTATTCTCCCATCGGAGTCTCGCAATTTCCCGTCCCTCCTTACGTGTATGAGAGAAACGGAAACATCACTAAATCACTTCAAACTTAGTAAGAGTCCTTCTGAAAAATGGTCTACTAGCTGAATCCTTGGTCATTAAAGAGAAAATGTTGAAGACATCTTCACCTTTATAAATGGTCCGTTATTCAAAAACGGATAAGGCGGCAGGGAAACGGTGAGACTCCCGTGGGAGAAGGATCCAGACGAGACCCCGCAGGGAGTGAAACGACCGAGGAGGCTCGGCGGCTCCCCCACAGGAAAGCGAACTGTTTCCCAGCCGCCCTTACTCCTGATTCGGCAAAGGACCCAAATTATCTCGAAGTCAAGTCTTCGACTTTTCGGCCCTATTGTGGAATAAGCCTAATATGAAAAATCAACAACAACGTTTAACAGAGCCTATTTTTTACATAGGAAGAGGGAATGGAAATGGTATTACCAAACCGGTTGCATAAAGGTGATAAAGTAGGCGTAATCGCGCCGGCCAGCCCGCCGAATATTGATCAATTGAACAGGGCGATTCCATTTATGGAATCACTTGGCCTCGAAGTTGTTATAGCTGACCATGTGGAAGATGTTCATGGTTACCTTGCAGGAACAGATGAGGACCGTTTAGCTGATGTGCATGATATGTTTGAACGAACTGATATAAAAGGAATCTTCTGTGCCGGCGGTGGTTATGGAACAGGAAGAATTGCTGATAAGATTGATTATGAGCTGATCAGGAAAAATCCGAAAATCTTCTGGGGTTACAGTGATATCACTTACTTACATACAGCAATCCGACAAAAAACAGGACTAGTTACTTTCCATGGCCCGATGCTAAGTTCAGATATTGGAAAAGATGACTTTCATGACGAATCAAAAACAATGTTTCATCAATTATTTTTTCCGCAGCCTTTGACTTACAACGAATCCCTTGCTCCGTTAACCGTAATTGCAGAAGGGGATGGAAGTGGCGAACTGACCGGCGGCAATCTTTCGCTGCTTGTCAGTACACTTGGAACTCCTTTTGAGGTCGACACGAAGGGAAAATTACTGTTAATTGAAGATATTGATGAAGAACCTTACCGGATCGATGGGATGTTGAATCAATTGAGGTTAAGTGGCAAGATCCATGACGCTGCGGGTATTGTTGTTGGTGATTTCAAGAATGCTGAACCATCCAAACGAAAAGCATCTCTCAGTCTATCACAAGTATTGACAGACTATTTGGGTGGGCTTAAGAAACCGGTGGTGGCAGGCTTCAAGATCGGTCACTGTCAGCCGCATTATGCCGTACCATTGGGAGTTGAAGCAGAACTTTCTTCCAACGGGACGTTGAAAATTTCGCCTGGTGTTAAGTAAATCAGTAGAGGAGTGCTCTAATGGATATTAAAAAAATAGAAACGATGCGTATTGCTATTCCCTTACATACCCCTTTCAAGACTGCACTCCGGACAGTAACCGAAGCGGAAGCGATTGTCGTGAAAATAATCTGTGATGACGGAATTACCGGATGGGGAGAGGCACCGCCAACGCATGTGATTACAGGAGAGAGTCTGGATAGCATTGAAACTGCTATTAAAAAAATTATTGCTCCAAAATTAATTGGACAATCTCTTTTGGAACGGGAGAGGGTTTTTGAAATCCTCCACACAGTTTTGGTTGGAAATACGAGTGCAAAAGCAGCAGTAGATATGGCGATATTTGATTGTCTGAGTCAGTATGCTGGTATGCCTCTGTTCCAGTTTCTTGGTGGTTATCGCAACCGTTTGGAAACCGACTATACCGTAAGTGTCAATGAAGTCCAAAAAATGGCAGACGACACTGCACGCTACATACAAAATGGGTTTACTGCATTAAAGGTAAAAGTGGGCAAAGATCATATCGAAACGGATATTCAACGAATCAAGGCGGTCCGTCAGGCAGCAGGGGAAGCTGCTGTGATTCGCCTCGATGCCAATCAAGGCTGGAAACCGAAAGAAGCCATCTATGCCATCAAAAAAATGGAAGATCTTGATCTGAACATAGAATTGGTAGAACAGCCGGTTAAGGCTCATGATCTTCAAGGTTTGAAACAGGTGACTGACCATGTTGATACACCAATCATGGCTGATGAAAGTGTGTTCTCTATGTATGACGCCAGAAAAGTGCTGGAAACAGAGAGTGCCGATTTAATGAACATCAAACTCATGAAAAGCGGTGGCATCTATCAGGCTATGAAAATATGTACCTTGGCAGAAAGCTTTGGAGTAGAATGCATGGTAGGGAGCATGATTGAGACGAAGCTTGGAATAACCGCTGCCAGCCATTTTGCTGCCAGTCAGAAAAATGTCACCCGTTACGATTTCGATGCACCGTTAATGCTGGCGGATGACATAGTGGAAGGCGGCATCCAATACCAGGGGAAACAGATCCACTTGCCGGAAGAGAGCAGCGGCCTTGGTATTTCGGAGATAAAAAAACAATACATCCAGAATAAAGGGAGTGTTTCCAATGCTTGAAGGAACACATGAAAACTACATCGTCAACGTTTCCGTCGCTACGGTATGGACATCACCGAATTCCCCGCGGGAACTTGATGAACCCGGGTTGACCAATCCTGTGAAACTAGAGGAATGGCTGGCCCTGTTAACGAAAGAAAAGCGGCTCGAGCTGTGCGATAAAAACCTGGTACAATCTCAACTATTATATGGAGAAGAAGTGCTGGTGACGGATAAAAGTGAAGACTGGGCGCATGTCATCATACCGTCACAGCCATCAAAAAAAGACGAGCGCGGCTACCCTGGCTGGGTTCCGATGACGCAACTGCAGCCGATTACGAGGGAGTTTTGGGAAAGAGAAAAATCAGCCGTTGTCGCTACAAAGAAGGGTACCCTGCTAAAGGAAACGGGCGAACCAATTCTCGAATTAAGCTATATGACGACACTTCCTGTACAAGAGGTTCTGGAAGATTCCGTCCGTGTCAGAACTCCACATGGCACAGCTTATCTGAAGAAAGAGGATATTACCATTTATTCGGAATCCCTTGGGATGAAGAAAGAAAATGGCACGAACATTGTTCGTATGGGAGAGGCATTCACAGGACTTGCTTATTTCTGGGGCGGCATGAGTGCCTATGGCTACGACTGTTCCGGTTTTGCCTACAATATGCATAAAGCTGCAGGCTATCAAATACCGAGGGATGCCACTGACCAGGCGATGGCAGGGGTGGAAATATCTTTCGATCACCTGATGCCGGGGGACCTGTTGTTTTTTGCCTATGAAGAAGGAAAAGGCAGGATTCATCACGTCGGGATCTACTATGGAGAAGGGAAGATGATCCATTCTCCAAGTACCGGCAAAGGAATCGAAATAATTTCATTAACAGGTACGATTTATGAAAAAGAACTTTGTGCAGCCAGACGCTACTGGCAGGAGACGGAGGGACCAGCATGAATAACAAAACGATTCTGCAAGTAAACGAATTGAAGAAGCATTTCACCATGGGGAAAGGGCGTTTACTTAAAGCTGTCGATGGCGTGAGCTTTGATGTGTATCAGGGGGAAACGTTTGGGCTTGTAGGTGAATCCGGTTGTGGGAAGTCCACGATCGGAAGAACGATCATGGGGCTCTACAATCGTACAGACGGAAATGTGGTATATGAAGGTAATGACGTTCATCAATTGGATGAAGAGGGAAAATTTCAGTTCTATCGGAATATGCAGATGATCTTTCAGGACCCTTATGCCTCACTGAACCCACGCTCAACAGTCGGAGAAATAATCTCTGAACCGATGATTGTGCATGATTTATATGCTAATAAAAAACAACGGATGGAGCGGGTTTATGAACTGCTGGAAGAGGTAGGCCTGAACCGGGACCATGCAACAAGGTATCCCCATGAATTCAGCGGCGGTCAAAGGCAGCGGATTGGAATTGCGCGTGCCTTGGCGCTGGATCCCGATTTCATCATCGCAGATGAACCGATTTCCGCGCTTGATGTTTCTGTTCAGGCCCAAGTCGTAAATCTATTAGAAAGGCTGCAGGAAGAAAAAGGGCTGACCTATCTTTTTATCGCTCATGATCTTTCGATGGTGCGCCATATATCAGATCGTATTGGTGTCATGTATTTAGGACATTTGGTAGAGTTGACGGACAGTGACAACCTTTATGAAAACCCAAAACATCCCTATACGCAAGCCTTGCTGTCAGCGATTCCAATACCAGATCCTGATGTTGAAGAGAAACGGGAGCGTATGATTCTCGAAGGGGAACTGCCAAGCCCGATCGACCCTCCGAGTGGCTGTGTATTCCGGACACGCTGTCCCATGGCTATGGAAGCCTGTGCCACGACCAAACCTGTCTGGCAGGCCGTCGGGGACAACCATTTTGTAGCATGCCACCTTTATAATGATGACATAGAAGATAAGACGCCGTTAAAAGGTAAACGAAAACAAATGAATTAAACAAGAAAGGCTCTCCGACAAGTATCTGAGGACTAATCGGGGCAGCCTTTTTTTGGTAATAATTGCTGCCGTAAAGCAAATAGATCTCTTAAACAGGCGCGCTAAGATTTTTAAAAACGATGGGATTTCCATTAGGACATGACGATGAGCGTTTCGAGCCTTTTTAGAATGCTTATCCTTGCATTCACCCATTTGGTATTATATATTACTATTAGTACCTAGTCATAATTCGGACGGTGGATGAAAGCTATGAAAAAGGATAAACGCACAAGGCAAATAGAATTAAAAGAGACAATCGAATCCACGCCATTCATTACCGATGAAGACCTGGCTAAGAAGTTCGGCGTCAGTATCCAGACGATACGGCTGGATCGGATGGAGCTTTCCATTCCGGAACTTAGGGAAAGGATCAAATCTGTTGCAAGGAATGAATGGAATGAAACCGTAAAAGCATTACCCATTGAAGAAGTGATCGGTGAAATAGTAGATTTAGAGTTGGATCAGCGAGCTATTTCCATTTTGGATATAGACCGGGAGCATGTATTTTCCAGAAACGATATTGCCCGTGGCCATCATTTGTTTGCTCAGGCAAATTCATTGGCGGTTGCGGTCATCAATGATGAATTGGCGCTAACGGCGAAAGCGGAAATACGGTTTACCAGACAGGTTACAAAAGGGGAAAGGGTCGTTGCTAAAGCATCGGTTACCGGGGTAGACGAAAAAGGACGGACGGTTGTAGAAGTGAACAGTTTTGTGGATAATGAAAAAGTGTTCTCCGGAATTTTTGAGATGTTTCGTTCGAATCAACAGAGGGGGCAGGAATAATGAGAATCGCAATCGATGCGATGGGTGGCGACCATGCACCAGTGGAAATCGTCAAAGGTGCTATCCAGGCAGTTGAGGCAAATGAACAGCTTCAAATCACCCTGGTTGGGGATGAGGAAAAAATCAAGCCATTAATAAAGGATACAAAAAATATAACGATTATACATACGAAAGAAAAAATTACAAGTGAAGATGAACCGGTCCGGGCCGTACGCCGTAAAAAACAAGCTTCCATGGTGCTGATGGCGCAGGAAGTGAAAGAAGGAAGAGCGGATGCTTGTATTTCTGCAGGCAATACGGGAGCATTGATGAGTGCTGGCCTGTTTATTGTCGGCAGAATCAAAGGAATCGAACGCCCGGCACTAAGTCCGACTCTCCCGACGGTAGACGGGAAAGGATTCCTTCTCCTTGATGTCGGTGCCAATGTTGATGCTAAAGCGGAGCACCTCGTACAGTATGCGATCATGGGTTCCATCTATTCGGAGAAAGTCAGAGGAATCAAGCAGCCAAAAGTCGGTTTGCTGAATGTTGGTACGGAAGATGGCAAAGGAAGTGACCTTGCCAAAAAAGCTTTTGCCGGACTGAAAGAAGCACCGGTAGAGTTTGTCGGTAATGTGGAAGCCCGAGACCTCCTTGATGGAGTGGCAGATGTTGTGGTAACCGACGGATTCAGTGGCAATATTGCTCTCAAAACAATTGAAGGTACTGCGATGACGATGTTTTCGATGATTAAAGAAACATTCATGTCCAATTTCAAAACGAAACTTGCTGCTGGCCTTGTCAAAAATGATTTAAAACAGCTGAAAGATAAACTCGACTATTCGGAATATGGAGGCGCCGGCCTATTTGGGCTGTCTGCTCCGGTCATCAAGGCGCATGGCTCTTCCAATGCCCGGGCAATTTTCAATGCAATCAGGCAAGCGACCCATATGGCCGAAGAGGATGTTACCACGAAAATAGCTGAAACAGTGAAAAGTATTCATGGAACAGAGGAGGAAGACGCATGAAACGCGTAGCTTTTGTTTTCCCAGGCCAGGGTTCTCAGGAAGTCGGCATGGGGAAGGCTTTGTATGAGACTTATGATGAAGTGAAAGACTTATTTGAACAGGCAGATGAGGAGCTGGAAGTCCCTCTAACGAAACTTATGTTTGATGGGCCCCAGGATGAGCTGACAAAAACGGAACATGCTCAGCCGGCATTGTTAATAAATAGTGCTGCAATTGTCAGTCTGCTTGAGAAAGAAGGAATTGAACCGGTAATGACTGCCGGCCACAGTCTTGGTGAGTATAGCGCACTGGTAGCTTCAAAGGCGCTTAAACCGCTTGAAGCGGCAGCACTTGTACATAAGCGCGGTCAGTTGATGGAGCATGCCTACCCGACTGGTAAGGGAGCCATGGCAGCTGTGTTAGGGCTGGATCAGGATGCAATCCAGAACGTTTTGGAAGGTATGAAGGACGATGAAGTCGTTGATTTGGCCAACATCAATTGCCCTGGACAAATTGTTATTTCCGGTAGTAAAGAAGGAGTGGATCAAGCTTCTGAACAATTGAAGGAAGCAGGAGCAAAACGTGTGCTGCCGCTGAATGTCAGTGGTCCTTTCCATTCCCGACTAATGAAACCGGCAAGCGAGGACTTTTCTGAAGCTTTGAAGAACGCGGATCTTTCTGATGCTTCTATTCCGGTGTATGCCAATGTTACAGCAGAACCTGTAACAGATAAGCAGATGATCGAAGAGCTGTTAATTGAGCAGCTGTATTCTCCTGTCCGCTTCCAGCAGATTTTAGAAAAGTTTGTCGAACAGGATATTGACGCCATTGTGGAAGTCGGCCACGGCAAAGTACTGAGCGGATTGGTTCGAAAAGTGAAACGGAGAATGAAGACATTCCAAATTCAGGATCCAGAGACATTACAAGCATTCATCGAATGGTATAAGGAGGATTCATAATGCTGGAAAATCAAGTAGCACTTGTCACAGGCGCTTCCCGAGGAATTGGACGCGCCATTGCGCTGGAACTGGCTGATAAAGGTGCCGCGGTTGCGGTAAACTATGCAGGCAGTGAAGCGAAGGCGCAGGAAGTGGTGGATGAGATAGAGGCTAATGGCGGAAAAGCTATGAAAATCCAGGCAGATGTATCAAAGGAAGCCGACGTCAAAGATATGGTTAAAACTACGATTGAAGCATTCGGCCGTCTTGATATACTGGTTAACAACGCCGGCATCACGAAGGATAATTTACTGATGCGAATGAAAGAAGAGGAATTCGATCAGGTCATTGATACAAATCTGAAAGGCGTGTTTCTGACTACTAAAGCGGTAACCCGCCAGATGATGAAACAAAAAAGCGGACGCATCATCAACATTGCTTCAATCGTAGGTGTGTCCGGAAACCCAGGGCAGGCCAATTACGTAGCTGCTAAAGCTGGAGTGATCGGCATGACCAAATCCAACGCCAAGGAACTTGCAACAAGGAATATCCTTGTTAATGCTGTAGCTCCTGGTTTCATTACAACTGATATGACAGATGAGCTGACAGAAGAGCAGCGGGAGGAAATGCTCAAGATGATCCCGCTTAACCGTTTAGGGGAAGGAAAAGATATCGCCAATGTGGTTCGCTTCCTTGCTTCTGATGACAGCAGCTATATGACTGGACAGACGCTTCATGTTGATGGCGGCATGGTTATGTAAGGATTTATCCGGTTAATTTTGCCGGTTGAAATCATAAATATTTGAATCATCTAGTTTTTCGATGAAAACTCATTTATAATAACGGAAGGGAGGTGAAGTCTTATGGCAGATACATTTGATCGTGTCAAACAAATCATTGTCGATCGTCTTGATGTAGATGAATCTAAGGTCACAATGGAGGCTTCCTTCAAAGATGATCTTGAAGCGGATTCTTTGGATGTAGTAGAGCTTGTTATGGAGCTTGAAGATGAATTCGATACGGAGATCGCTGATGAAGAAGCAGAAAAAATTAATACTGTTGGTGACGCTGTGAATTACATAAACAGCATCCAATAACAGTTTGGCAAGGTGCTGTCCTATATATGGACAGCCCTTCCTATATGTCGTCAATACTAACTGAAAGGGTTTAGGTGAGCGATGGAGGACTTTTCAACCTTTCAAGAGAAAATTGGTATCCACTTCGAAGATATTGAACTTTTAAAACAAGCATTTACCCATTCATCTTATGTGAATGAGCATCGTAAGACAGAGCGTAAGGATAATGAGCGTCTCGAATTTCTTGGTGACGCTGTGCTGGAACTTGGTGTCTCCCAGTACCTTTACCGCAAGTACCCGGACATGAGTGAAGGTGAGTTGACGAAGCTTCGCGCTTCGATCGTCTGTGAAATCTCTCTCGTTCGGTTTGCTGATGAACTGAATTTCAGTGAGCTGATCCAATTAGGAAAAGGGGAAGAGATGACAGGCGGTAGAAATCGCCCAGCCTTGCTTGCGGATGTATTTGAAGCATTCATTGGTGCTCTTTATCTGGACCAGGGGTACGAGGCAGTCCTTGCCTTTTTGGAGAAATATGTATATCCAAAGGTGAAAAAAGGTGCTTTTTCGCATGCGATGGATTTCAAAAGCCAATTACAGGAAGTAGTGCAGCGTGAAAAGAACAGGGTAATCGAATATGAAATCGTGGAGGAACTTGGCCCGGCCCACAATCGCGAATTCGTAGCCCATGTCCGAATTTCGGATGAAACCGCCGGCATCGGCATCGGCCGCACAAAAAAAGAAGCAGAACAAAAAGCTGCTGAAGAAGCACTCCGAAAATCAGGAGCATGTAAGTAAATAATTAAGTAACAAAGCCGCGCATTTGCTGCGCGGCTTTCTGTTGCACTTTAAGAAAAATTAATTTTGTTAAAAGATTAAAGCATAAGAAAGTACGAAGGCTTTCGCCATAAGTTATTGGCGACAAGCCCAGTTTTCTAAGCTTTCGATATTATTTCCGGTAGTTGCCTAACTCTTCGACAAATGCCTGTGTCTCTGAGACACTTAGCTGTCCCTTCATAACAATCATGTCATGCAGGGATTTGATTTCCTCATAATTGTCCAGGTCATAGTCAGCAGGGTCCATGATCGAACGGTTGACTACCTGCAGACGGTCAGCCAGGTCATTAATGATCGTTTCTAAGTTTTCTTGCGTGGGTTCATTCAAGCTCACGACGATTCCTCCTCATTTCGGGGTTGTTTGGCTTCTTCTATAGCCTTAATGTTTATGATAAAATAAATGAGTTGAAATGCAAGCTTAAAACTACAGGAAAGTTAATTACATAGGAGGATGCAGATGTTCCTCAAACGTTTAGATACCATTGGATTCAAATCTTTTGCAGAAAGAGTCACCGTTGACTTCGTGCCAGGTGTCACCTCTGTCGTAGGACCGAACGGAAGCGGGAAAAGCAACATTACCGATGCCATCCGCTGGGTGCTCGGTGAACAATCCGCCCGGTCCCTTCGCGGCAGTAAGATGGAAGACATCATATTTGCTGGAAGTGATTCGAGAAATGCCCTGAATATGGCGGAAGTAACCTTGACATTGGATAATGAAGATCAGACACTGCCGCTTGATTACCAGGAGGTCAGTGTTACCCGTAGGGTCTATCGATCGGGTGAAAGTGCTTTTTATATAAATAAACAGCCTTGCCGCCTTAAAGATATCGTCGATCTGTTTATGGATTCTGGCTTAGGCCGGGAAGCCTTTTCCATTATCAGCCAGGGAAAAGTAGAGGAAATTTTAAGTTCGAAAGCAGAAGAACGACGCAGTATTTTTGAAGAAGCTGCCGGGGTGCTGAAATACAAACAGCGTAAGAAAAAGGCAGAATACAAGCTGGCCGAAACACAGGAAAACCTTAACAGAGTGGAAGATATTATTCATGAGATAGAAGGTCAGCTCGAACCATTAAAAGAACAGGCAGCCATTGCTAAAGATTACCTGGAGAAAAAAGAGGAATTGAAACACGTAGAGATATCTCTATTAATCGCACAAATAGAAACATTGAACAACGAATGGCAGGACTTATTGGACAACCTGGAAGAAATGAAGGTTAAAGAAGCTGAAATCAAGGCTGCTATCGAACAGAAAGAATCCGTAGTGGAAAAAGAGCGGGACCAAGTGTTGGTCTTAGATGAATCGATAGAAAAACTGCAAGAGAAACTGCTCACCCTGACTCAAGAGCTGGAGAATCTCGAAGGAAAAAAGCAGCTCGTCAAAGAACAATTCAAGCATTTTGAAGAGAATAAAGTAAAGCTGGAAGAAGAGTTCACTCAGCTGTCGTCCCGTCTGGAGCAGACGAAAGCAGTGTGTGAAAAACACGAAGCAGAACTAAAAGAAAGAAAAAAACAGCAAGCAGAAACAAGAAAGGCTTATAAAGAAACAACCAGACAGCTGGAGCTGGAGAGTCAGGATATCGGAGAACAGATTGAAGAGCTGAAAGGTGACTATATTGAATTATTGAATGAACAGGCTGCCAAACGAAATGAAAAGCAGTCGGTTTCCCGACAGCTGGATCAAATCGGCTCAAAAAGTGAAGTGCAAAGAGATAAATTCAAAGATATGCGTGAAGAAAGGGAGCGGTTGATTGCCAGAAAAGAAGAGATCGAACAGGAAGTCAACCACATCTCCGAACAGCGTGTGAAAAAAGAGCAGCAACTGACCGCACTGGAAGAAAAACTGAACACCAGCCAAACCAGATACCAGGAGTTGCAAAGCAAACTTTATCAAGGGTACCAATATGTCGAAAAGCTGAAATCTAAGAAAGAAATGCTGGAAGAAATGAAAGAGGATTTCTCCGGATATTTCCAAGGCGTTAAAGAAGTATTGAAAGCGAGAGAACAGCAATACATCCAGGGGATTGAAGGTGCAGTCCTTGAGTTAATCGATGTCCCTGGCGATTTAATCACAGCCATCGAGACAGCGTTGGGCGCACAGGCGCAGCATGTCATCATGACCAATGAATCTGCTGCCCGCCAGGCGATCCACTGGCTTCGTCAGCATAATAAAGGGAGAGCGACCTTCCTGCCGCTGGAAACAATCCAGCCCCGATTTATTCCTGCAGATATGACGTCTCGAATTAAAAGCCAGCCCGGGTTTGTAGGAGTAGCTGCTGATTTGGTTGATTTTAACCATCAATACGACCGGGCCATTCGTCACCTTCTGGGTCACATTGTCATCGCGGAAGATTTAGAGACAGCAAACAAATTGGCACAAACGATGCAGCGACGCTTCCGCATTGTTACATTAGAAGGAGACGTTATCAATCCAGGCGGAGCGATGACTGGAGGAGCAAAAAAGAAAACAAATCAGTCCTTGTTTACGAGAGAAAGAGAACTGCAGGAACTGCATGATAAACTGTCCACATTTGAACAGAAAACAAGGGCTGCAGAACAAGAAATGCAGCAATTAAAGCGAATGAACGAAGAACAGAAGGAAACATTGCAGGAACTCCGAGTTTCTAAAGACAATTTAAAAGAACAGGAGCAGGAAAAGCGGGCAGTTCTTCGTGAAGTCCAAGTGAAGCATGATAACGTAAATGATCAATTGGTTTTGTTTGATCAGGACCAGGAGCAATACGAACAGGACCGTGATCAATTAAAAGCTCGTCTGGCTGATCTGGCTCTTGAGCTGGAGGGTCTGGAAGTACAATTGACAAAGGCTCAACAGCAAATCGATACGTTAACAGAAGCAGAAAAACAACAGTCCGAAAACGAAGAAAGTTTGAAAACCAGGCAGCATGAGTTGCAGGTCAAACTCACAGAGCAAGATTCTGATGTGAAATATCACCAGGAGAAGTGGCAAGGACTGAAAGAACAAATAGCCGAACTGGAACAAAGCCTGGAAGAAAACCGTCAGCAGTACAGCCAGTTGATGGATATAGCCAACAATAAACAGACAGAAGCCGAATTAGAAGCCTCTATTCAGGATAAAAAGTCCGACAAAGAAGAGACAGCAACTGAAATCGCTAGCCAAAGAAATAAAAGGAACGAGCATGCCGAGCATATTAAACAGAAAGACCAGGAATTGAAAGAGCAAAATCGTACCCATCATCACTATGTTCAGGACATCCAGGATAAAGAGGTCAAAGCGAACCGAATGGATGTTGAACTTGAAAACATGCTTGGTTATTTGCAAAAAGAATATTTCCTTACGTTTGAACGCGCAAAGCAGGAATATGAACGTGCAGCTGATATTAATGCCAGCACGACGAAAGTAAAATTGATCAAGCGTGCGATTGACGAGCTGGGGACTGTCAATCTAGGTGCCATTGATGAATTTGACCGTATCCAGGAACGCTATCAGTTTTTGAAAGACCAACAGGCGGACCTGAACGAAGCGAAAGATACACTTTATTCTGTCATTTCTGAAATGGATGGGGAGATGCATCGAAGGTTCGAAGAAACATTCACCCAAATTAAACAGGAGTTCTCCGTCGTTTTCACCGAGTTATTCGGCGGTGGACGAGCCGACCTTCGTTTGACGGACCCTGACAATATGCTTGAAACTGGTGTGGATATTGTAGCGCAGCCACCGGGAAAGAAGCTTCAAAATCTCAGCTTATTGTCAGGGGGCGAGCGTGCGTTGACGGCCATCGCTCTGCTATTCGCTATCCTTAGGGTTCGCCCTGTACCGTTCTGTGTGCTGGATGAAGTAGAAGCGGCACTGGATGATGCCAATGTCGACCGGTTCGCCCGCTATTTGAAAGTATTCAGTGAAAAGACACAATTCATCGTCATTACCCACCGGAAAGGCACGATGGAAGAATCGGATGTGCTTTACGGTGTTACGATGCAGGAATCCGGCGTTTCGAAGCTGGTTTCTGTGAGGTTAGAAGAATCGGCCGACTTATTAGGAGTATAGAAAGGAAGATTGGATGAGCTTTTTCAAGAAGTTAAAGGACAAATTCATTTTAGATCCTTTTGAGCAGGATTTAAAAGAACTGGAGAAAGAGCAGGCAGGAGATCTGGAAGAACAACATTCAGATATTGAAGAAACAGAAACGCCAGAGGAAACTATGCCTACAGAAACAGACTCTTTACCTGATGATCAACCAGTTGTGGAGGAAGAGACAGAAATCGAGGAAGAGGATACCGAAGAAGAACCTGTAAAACAATTGGATAATACCCCAGAGACTCAAGAGCAGCTCGAAGAGCCAGAGGCTGTCCCTGCCTTTCCTGTCGAAGAGGAGACGCCTCAGATGGAAGAGCCGGAAGCAGACCCTTCTACACGAGAGAAATCAATTGCGGCTAAGTTCCGTATCGGTCTGACAAAAACGAGAGATTCCTTCTCTGGAAGAATTAATGATCTGGTTGCCCGTTACCGCACGGTCGATGAAGATTTTTTCGAGGATTTAGAGGAAATCCTTATTTCTGCTGATGTCGGCGTTACCACGGTAATGGAAATGATTGATGAACTGGAAATGGAAGTAAAAAGACGAAATATCAAAGATACGAAACATGTAAGGGAAGTTATTTCCGAGAAGCTTGTTGAAATCTATTATGGCGATGACGACAGCGAAGAAATGGAAGAGTTGAATATTAATCATGATGGATTGTCGATCGTCCTGTTTGTCGGAGTTAACGGCGTCGGAAAAACGACTACGATTGGTAAACTCGCCCACCAGTTAAAAAGCGAAGGAAAAAATGTCATGCTTGCCGCAGGGGATACATTCCGTGCCGGGGCTATTGAACAGCTGGATGCCTGGGGTGAGCGAGTCGGCGTCAATGTCGTGAAGCATAGTGCCGGAAGTGACCCGGCTGCAGTCATTTTTGATGCCATCCAGGCAGCCAAATCCCGGGACGCAGACGTCCTGCTATGTGATACTGCCGGACGACTTCAGAATAAAGTCAATCTGATGAATGAATTAGCTAAAGTGAAACGTGTCATCGAGCGAGAAGTACCAACTGCTCCTCATGAAGTGCTCCTTGTTTTGGATGCGACGACCGGACAGAATGCGATGAGCCAGGCGAAGACATTCTCGGAAGCTACTGATGTATCGGGAATTGTGTTGACGAAACTCGATGGTACAGCTAAAGGGGGAATTGTGCTTGCGATTCGTAATGAGCTGGAGATTCCTGTTAAACTGGTAGGGCTAGGTGAGAAAGTGACCGATCTTCAACCGTTTGATGCTCATGCATTTGTCTATGGCTTATTCGCTGATATGGTGGAAGCCCATGACGAAGAAAAAGAGCAGTGATGCTTGACAGCTATGCCTTTCATTCTGTAATATTCATATATGTAAAGGCATTTCACTTAACAAGGAGTGGTTGCCGTGCTAGAGAAGACGACCAGAATTAATTATCTTTTTGATTTTTATCAGACGCTGTTGACACCTAAACAACGGAACTATATGGAATTGTATTATTTAGAAGATTATTCTCTTGGTGAAATCTCTGAGACATTCCATGTGTCGAGGCAGGCTGTCTATGACAATATCCGCCGTACAGAATCCATGCTGGAAGAATACGAGGAAAAATTGAACTTGTATGCGAAGTTCCAGGAACGGCAGCAATTGATTGAAGAGATGCAAGGTAAACTCACAGATCAGAAAGAAGTTCTGGATTCACTCGAACGATTAAAAGAATTAGATTAGGAGGGCTCCTTCTATGGCATTTGAAGGTTTAGCCGACCGTTTACAAAATACAATCCAACGGATCAAAGGTAAAGGGAAGGTAACCGAACAAGATGTAAAAGAAATGACCCGGGAAGTCCGTCTTGCCCTCCTTGAGGCAGACGTCAACTTCAAGGTCGTCAAAGACTTTGTCAAACGCGTGAAAGAGCGGGCCATCGGTCAGGAAGTAATGGAAAGCCTGACACCAGGTCAGCAGGTAATCAAAGTGGTCAAAGAAGAATTGACCGATTTGATGGGCGGTGACGAAAGTAAGATCGCAGTTGCGAAGCGCCCCCCGACCGTCATCATGATGGTCGGTCTTCAAGGTGCCGGTAAGACGACCACTACCGGGAAACTTGCCAATCACCTACGTAAAAAACACAATCGTAAACCGTTACTTGTGGCGGCTGACGTTTATCGGCCTGCAGCCATCAATCAGCTTCAGACACTTGGCAAGCAATTGGATTTGCCTGTCTATGCAAAAGGTACGGATGCCGATCCGGTTGATATTGCCAATGAAGCGATCGCCGAAGCGAAAGAAAACCACAACGACTACGTCATCATCGATACGGCTGGCCGTCTTCATGTTGATAGCGATTTGATGGGAGAACTGCAGCAAATCAAAGAAAATGTCCAGCCGGATGAAATTTTTCTTGTCGTCGATGCCATGACCGGTCAGGATGCTGTCAATGTTGCTGAAAGTTTTGACGAACAACTGGAAGTCAGTGGAGTTGTATTGACGAAACTCGATGGGGACACCCGTGGCGGTGCCGCATTGTCTATTAAGGCTGTAACAGGTAAACCGATCAAATTCGCCGGTATGGGTGAAAAACTCGATCAGTTGGAACCCTTCCATCCTGAACGGATGGCATCCCGTATTCTAGGTATGGGAGATGTACTGACACTGATCGAAAAAGCTCAGGATAGTGTAGATGAAAACCGTGCGAAAGAATTAGAACAGAAAATGCGCTCGGCTTCATTCACCTTTGATGACTTTCTGGAACAAATGGGGCAAGTCCGAAACATGGGACCATTGGATGAATTACTCGATATGATTCCAGGAGCCAACAAGATGAAGGGTCTGAAGAATGCCCAGATTGACGACAAACAAATCTCGCATGTAGAAGCAATCATCCAGTCGATGACTAAGAAAGAACGGCAGGATCCATCCCTGATGAATGCAAGCCGTAAACGCCGGATCGCTAAAGGTTCCGGAACATCCGTATCTGAGGTCAACCGACTGCTCAAACAGTTTGAAGAAATGAAGAAAATGATGAAACAAATGACCAATATGCAAAAAGGAAAAAAAGGCAAGGGAATGAATTTTCCATTCATGTAATGGAAAAATCCTTTACACACAGAAAAACATCTGCTAAAATCTAAACTTGTGCGAAACATTAATAATTTATGGAGGTGCTTAAAGATGGCAGTAAAAATTCGCCTAAAGCGCATGGGATCAAAACGTAACCCATTCTACCGTGTAGTTGTAGCTGATTCACGTTCTCCTCGTGATGGACGTTTCATTGAACAAATTGGCACATATAATCCAGTAGCAAACCCAGTTGAGGTTGATATTGATGAAGAAAAAGCTTTGAACTGGATGACTAATGGTGCTAAGCCGAGCGACACGGTTCGTAACCTATTCTCAAATGAAGGCATCATGACGAAGTTCCACGAAGCAAAAAACCAAAAGTAAAGTAGTGGTGATACCATGAAAGCCTTGATTGAAACTATTGTCAGTCCGCTTGTCGATCACCCGGAAGACATCCAGGTAGACGTCAACGAAGAGGAACGCAAAATCGTTTATCATTTGACGGTCAACCAGGAGGATGTCGGCAAGGTGATTGGAAAGAACGGTCGGATAGCAAAAGCGATCCGGACAGTTGTTTACGCAGCAGGGTCAGACTCTAAAAAGAGAATTTACTTGGATATCATGTAATGAGGGAGAGGGAGCAATTACCTTTCCCTTTTTTACAATTTACTTTTATTTATTGAGGAATGGACACAGAACGGAATCTTTGAGAAAAAGGGGCAGGAACATGAAAATTATAAAAAAAATTCCTGTAAAACAAGTACTGACTGCAGACAGTAAAGAACAGCTGTCACAAGATTTCCAGTCAAGGTATCAAAGATATGACCGTGAATGCCAGCAGTTGCGTTTTGAACAGCGAAAGCTTGAGAAAAGAAGTGACATCTCACCAAGTGAAATAGAAAAACGGTTTACACAGGAAATCAAACTTCGCAAAGAAAAGATGAACTGGGTAGAATATAAACTCCAACAACTAGAAATACTGCCAGAGGGCAGCGAATTGTTCATTGAAGAAGTCGAAGCGATTGTTGAAGTAACCGAAGGTGCCAGATGGGATGAAATATACGAACATCAGACAATCGTCATAAAAGATGGAATAGTAATCCAAGCGAGGTAATGAAATGGAACAACAGATGTATAATGTAGGGAAAATTGTCAATACGCACGGAATCAAAGGAGAAGTGAAAGTGATTCGCATCACCGACTTTGACGATAGATTCCAGCCAGGAGCGCCTTTGTATTGGGTGAAGGACGGCGGGAAACCGGAGAAATTGATTGTCTCCGGTCACCGGGAGCATAAAGGGTTTGATCTGCTTAAGTTTGAAGGACTCCCGACCATTAATGATGTCGAGCGCTTAAAGGGCGGCATCCTTCAGATTCGGGAGGAGCAGTTGTCGGATTTAGAAGAGGGAGAATATTATTTCCATGAAATTATCAGCTGCCGTGTCTTCCTAATGGATGGAACAGAACTTGGGAAAGTAAAAGAAATCCTCACCCCGGGAGCGAATGATGTGTGGGTCGTAGATCGAGAAGGAAAGTCTGATGTCCTTATTCCATATATCGATGATGTCGTGAAGCAAGTGGACATAGAAGAAGGAAGGATTGTCATTGATCCAATAGAAGGGCTGCTTGACTAATGCATATTGATATTCTGACGTTGTTTCCAGAAATGTTTGAAGGCGTGTTGAATAACTCTATTTTGAAAAAAGCGCAAGAGCGCGATATTTTCAGTTATGATTTCATCAACTTCCGGGATTACAGTAATAATAAACACCAGAAGGTTGATGACTATCCATACGGGGGAGGTGCCGGAATGGTGCTTACTCCCCAGCCGCTGTTCGATGCAGTGGAAACGGTAAAGAAGAAGCGGAACACGAAGCCTCGTGTCATCCTGATGTGCCCACAGGGAGAGACACATTCGCAGAGTAAGGCTATAGAGCTTTCCGAAGAAGAGCATTTAATTTTTCTATGTGGACATTATGAAGGTTATGACGAACGTATCCGTCAGCATATCGTAACGGACGAGCTGTCTATTGGTGATTATGTATTGACAGGAGGGGAGCTTGGTGCGATGGTTGTGATCGATTCGGTCGTACGCTTATTGCCTGATGCGCTCGGTAATAAACAATCGGCACCTGAAGATTCTTTTTCGAACGGTTTACTTGAACATCCCCATTATACCCGTCCAGCTGATTTTCGGGGAATGAAAGTACCAGACATACTCTTGTCCGGCGATCATGCCCGTATTGAAGAATGGCGCCACCAACAATCTTTATACCGTACATGGGAACGCAGGCCGGATCTGTTGAAAGAAAGGGAATTGACCGAGAAAGAAAAATCCTGGATAGAAAAATGGGAAAATAGCTGACAGCTTGTTGCAGTAGCAAAGAATCTATGATATATTAAATTTTGTGCTTAAACGTCGGTTTAAGCGGAAAACGATGTTCCGCTGTCTCCTAGTAAGTCAAGAGCATTAGTTTGGAAGGAGTGAAAGAGGATGCAAGATTTGATTAACGAAATTACAAAAGATCAACTTCGTACAGACCATCCTGATTTTCGTCCTGGTGACACAGTGAAGGTCCACGTTAAAGTCGTGGAAGGAACTCGCGAGCGTATCCAGGTATTCGAAGGCGTTGTAATCAAACGTCAAAACGGCGGAATCAGCGAAACATTCACTGTACGTAAAATTTCTTACGGTGTAGGAATCGAGCGTACATTCCCGCTACATTCCCCACGTATCGAGAAAATCGAACGTACACGTCGTGGTAAAGTTCGTCGTGCGAAGCTATACTATCTACGCAACCTGCGTGGTAAAGCAGCACGTATTAAAGAAATCATCTAATGAAACAGGAAGGAGCTTGCAGACGCCAAGCTCCTTTTTTCTACTTGTACTTTAAGAAAACTTAACTTTGTTAACAGATTAATGTATTTCTTAAACTTAAAGAAATATAACGTAGTAGGAACAGTTAGTTTAGAGGAAAGGGATGGCCTTCATGAAAAATGCATGGATGGAATGGATCAAAGCATTCCTGATCGCTGCCATACTAGCCATTTTGGTAAGGGTTATACTATTTGCTCCTGTTGTTGTCGAAGGGCCATCAATGCTTCCGACATTGGAAAATAATGATCATCTGATTGTCAGTAAAATCAATTACACGCTGGGAAAACCGGAACGCTTTGATATTGTCGTTTTTCATGCCACAGAGAGACGAGATTATATCAAACGGGTAATTGGGGTCCCAGGTGATCATGTAGCTGTCGAGAATGATGAGCTGTATATTAATGGAGAGAGAGTGGCAGAACCTTACCTGGAGGAAAGAAAAGATCAGCTGGCCGAGAATCAGATTCTAACCCAGGATTTCACGTTAGAACAAGTAACAGAAGAAGATTATGAAACAGTGCCGGAAGGGCATGTATTCGTCCTGGGAGATAACCGTAATAATTCGACTGACAGCCGTATGTTCGGTGTCGTTCCTATGGATCAAATTGTCGGGGAAGCAGTATTTACTTATTGGCCACTCGATCGCATCCGGCTCGTAGATTAAGAATAAGGTGATGTTATGACAATACAATGGTTCCCTGGCCACATGGCCAAAGCAAAAAGAGAAGTTGCAGAAAAATTAAAGCTGATCGATTTCGTCATCGAACTTGTGGATGCCCGGGCACCGGAATCATCACAGAATCCGATGCTTCAGCAATTACTTCAGACAAAACCAAAGATGATCGTTATGATGAAGAAAGACCTTGCAGACCCTAAGTTGTCTGAAGAGTGGATGGAAGCATTCAAGAAAGATAATGTTTCTGTGGTAGCAGTGAATGCCCAGGACAAGAAAGACATCCAGGCGCTTATAAATCTTGCCAAACAAATGGCTGAAGAAAAAATGAACAAAATGAAAGCAAAAGGGATTAACCCGCGTCCAGCACGGGCAATGATTCTTGGGATACCGAATGTAGGGAAATCGACACTGATTAATCGTCTTGCCAATAAGAAGATTGCCAAAACAGGTGATCGCCCTGGTGTGACAACCAGCCAGCAATGGATTAAAGTCAAGAAAGACTTTGAGCTATTGGATACGCCCGGCATTCTATGGCCAAAGTTCGAAGATGAAGAAGTTGGCTACCGTCTTGCTGCTATCGGTACGATAAAGGACCAAATATTGCCGATTGAGGATGTAGCAGCTTATATATTAGATTATCTGAAGAATTTTTATCCTGACCTTTTAAATGAAAGGTTCGGCTTCTCGAATTTTGAGGATATGATCGAGGCTTTCGAAACGATTGGGAAACGGCGTGGCTGCCTGGAAGCAGGAGCGCGTGTCAATTACGAAAAAACGGCGGAAGTCATCATTCAGGATCTGAGGTCAGGCAAACTGGGCAGGATTACCTTCGATGTTCCGACAGAGTAATAGTATAAGAGCGCATTTTTGACCTCAAAAGTGCGCTTTTTTCTTTGAAATTGAATCTGTAAAATGTTTCCGTTACGGTAGTAACGGTTTGGAGGTCCGGGAAATCACTCGCTTTCCATGGGCGTACGGTGAGCTTCCTCGGGCTAAAGCCCTACGGGATCTCACCATGTACTATCCTCCCATAGGAGTCTCGCAATTTCCCGGCCCTCCTTGCGTTTATAGGAGAAACGGAAACATCGTTATATCGTTCTTCAAAAAATGAGTGAGCTAAGCATGAAATGTGAGCTTAACGTTTAACAGAGCCTTTATTTTAAGAAGAAACTTCCGATAAATAGAATAAGGATAGGAGAATGTACGGTGGGGAAATGGACGATTGCACAAGTGAAAGAAAAGCTGGCAGGAAGGCAGTTAGATGAGCATGAATGGACAGCGTTAAAACAGGACCCTCGTAAAGGTGTTCAAAAGTTGCTCCTTCAGTATGAACGCCAGTTAGAAAAAGAAAAATTACTCCAAGTTAAATATCAAGAAATGATGGTATTTGAACAGAAACAATACGAAGCAGGCAAACAATATGTAGCCGGTGTTGATGAGGCTGGAAGAGGACCACTTGCCGGACCGGTAGTAGCCGGTTGTGTCATTTTACATAAAGATTATTATTTAGAAGGCCTGAATGATTCAAAGCAATTATCACAGGAAAAAAGAGAAATGTTGTTTGAACGGATTACAGCTGATGCACTGGCCTATGGCATTGGCGAAGTAACAAATGAGGAAATTGATCGCTACAACATATATGAAGCAACAAAAATGGCCATGAGACGAGCAGTGAACGACCTAGGAATCACTCCTGATCATTTATTAATTGATGCAGTCAACCTTGATGGAATGCCTTGTACTGGAGAGGCATTAATCAAAGGAGACCAAAGAAGTGTGTCTATTGCGGCAGGAAGCATTGTCGCAAAAGTGACAAGAGACCGGATGATGGCAAAAATTCACGAAGAGTTTCCGATGTATGATTTTCAATCAAATCAGGGCTATGGAACAAGCACACATATGAAGGCTTTGGAACAATTCGGCCCTTCCCCTTATCACAGGTACAGTTTTTCTCCAGTGTCAGCAGCAATCCGGTCTTAAAGGAGGAACTTCGCATTGAAAGGTATAGCATCAGGGTTATTTGAGGCATTACACCGAGTGACCAGTGATAACAGACCAGGGCTGCTTCATGGGCAGGTGTTGTCCGGGCGCGTGATAAAACTGATGCCAAATGATACGGCAGTCATATCGTTAGGAAATCAACAAGTGACTGCCCAGTTGCAAGCTCCTGTGACATCTGGAGATCAGTATCTATTTCAAATACTTTCCCTGGAAGATAAAATCGAATTGAAAATATTAACGAAACAATCGAAAGAGTCCATTTATGATGCTAAACAGGTGTTAGAGCGACTTGGGTTAGCAGCGACTACAGATAACAAACGTCTGGTGTCATTATTAGTAGAGCGGAACCTTCCTTTCCGTCAGTCAGTATTGAAGCAGGCCTCATCCCTCTTACATAAGGCAAGTGATAAACAAAAAACTTTGGGAGCTTTGCTTCAAGCCATTGAAAAGCAGCTTCCTATCCGTTCCGGCATCATAGAAGCCTTGACCGTACGCCAACATGCAACGTTATCATCCCTTCTGCAAGAAACAGAGAGGTATCTGACGGAAAAACCGTCATTGAGCAATACGGAAAAAGCCCTTCTTCACAACCTGGCCAGTTTGAATGGGACTCCAGGATCTCCGGTTCAAGCGGAAAATCTTTCACAAAAAATCTACCTTCAAGTGAAAAACATGATGCTGTTGGCAGGGTTTGATGATGAAATGCAGTTGTTGAAACAGTTATCTAACCACGAGGAACTTCAGTCAAATCAAAGTATGAAAACACTTATGCTTCAGGTACTGAATGAACAGCAATCGGGGAAGTCACAGTTAGAACGGATGCAGCAAATTCTCCATTTTCTGAATGGAATTCAGTTGACAGCTCATCAGGATAATACACAAATGGTACAGTGGAGCCTCGTGTTACCCGGTACATTTATGAAAGCAAAGGACATCCAGGTTAATATAGAAGGCAGAAAAAATGAAAAGGGCGATATCCACCCTGAATTTTGTCATGTTCTATTTTATTTAGAATTAGAGCACTTAAAGGAAACAGTGGTAGATATGTCCATTCGTCAGCGCAAAGTATTCCTGACCGTTTATAATGAACATAATGAGTCACTAAAAAAGACCACCCATTTTCAGTCGCAATTGGAAAACGGGCTTAATCAAGCGGGTTTTGATCTTGCTTCTATTCAATTTAAAAAAATCAAAGGTTCCAGTGATGGTGTTACTTTTCCAAGCTATTTTTCGGAGAGCGGAGTGGATTTAAAAGTATGAAGGATAAAAAGAAACAGGCTATGGCATTAGGTTATAAGCAGAATCAGGATCATGCCCCTAAAGTGCTGGCCAAGGGGAAAGGCTATGTGGCAGCCAATCTGATTGAAAACGCAGTAAAAAACGGTGTTCCCATCCAGGAGGACGCTTCCTTAGTGGAACTGCTTTCCCAATTGAATATTAATGAAGAAATACCAGAGGAGCTGTATCAGGTGGTGGCAGAAGTATTTGCTTTTATTTACCGGGCAGACCAGGATATATAATAGAAAGAGTTCACCTTTATTGTTTACATAATTAAGTTATGGTCTCTTTGTTTCTGTATGTGACACTTTTTCGACAAGTTCCCGACGGTTACTGTGGACAATTCCCGACGTTTTTTTATACAATGGTAATGCAGTTAAAATGATGGGAGGATGGAACATGAACATTCACGAGTATCAAGGGAAAGACATTCTACGCGAATTTGGCGTTTCAGTACCAAATGGTCATGTGGCATATACCGTAGATGAAGCTGTTGAAGCAGCTGAAAAATTAGGTTCAGGTGTCACAGTAGTGAAAGCGCAAATCCATGCGGGAGGCCGCGGTAAAGCCGGCGGTGTCAAAATCGCAAAAAATGCTGATGAAGTGCGTACATATGCCGATGAGATTCTTGGCAAAACGCTCGTTACTCATCAAACCGGTCCAGAGGGTAAGGAAGTAAAGCGCTTACTGATTGAGGAAGGCTGCGACATTAAGAGTGAATATTATGTCGGCCTTGTATTAGACCGCGCAACAAGCCGTGTTACGATGATGGCTTCAGAAGAAGGCGGAACGGAAATTGAAGAAGTTGCAGCAGCAACTCCTGAAAAAATCTTTAAAGAAGTCATCGACCCAGTAGTCGGATTGACTCCTTTCCAGGCCCGTCGTCTGGCATTCAACATCAACATTCCGAAAGAGCAAATTTCAAAAGCTGTGAAATTCATGATGGGGCTTTACAAAGTTTTTGTCGAAAAAGATTGTTCCATCGCTGAAATCAACCCACTAGTCACTACAGGTGATGGGGATGTCATGGCGCTGGATGCTAAGTTGAACTTTGACGACAATGCACTTTACCGTCAAAAAGACGTCCAGGAGCTTCGTGATCTCGATGAAGAAGATCCGAAAGAAGTGGAAGCTTCTAAGTATGACCTTAGTTATATTGCACTGGATGGCAATATCGGCTGTATGGTTAATGGTGCTGGTCTTGCAATGGCTACAATGGACACCATCAAACACTATGGCGGCGACCCGGCCAACTTCCTTGATGTAGGGGGCGGAGCTACTACGGAAAAGGTTACAGAAGCCTTCAAAATCATCTTATCTGACGAACATGTCAAAGGGATCTTTGTTAATATCTTCGGTGGTATCATGAAGTGTGATGTCATTGCTGAAGGTGTTGTAGAAGCTACAAAACAAATCGGTTTGACACTTCCATTGGTCGTTCGTCTGGAAGGTACGAATGTTGAGCAAGGGAAGAAGATCCTTGATGAGTCCGGTTTGAACATAACATCTGCGGATTCAATGGCAGATGGTGCACAAAAAATAGTAGAACTAGTGAAGTAGAAAGGCGGGGAATCAGATGAGTGTATATGTTAATAAAGACACAAAAGTAATCGTGCAAGGAATTACAGGTTCAACAGCCCTTTTCCATACGAAACAAATGCTGGATTACGGTACGAAAATCGTAGGTGGTGTCACACCAGGTAAAGGCGGCACAGAGGTTGAAGGTGTCCCTGTATTCGATACAGTTTCAGAAGCAGTTGAAAAGACCGGTGCCAATGCTTCTGTCATCTACGTCCCTGCACCTTTTGCAGCGGATGCCATCATGGAAGCGACAGATGCTGAAATGGATTTAGCAATCTGTATCACAGAACATATTCCTGTGCTTGACATGGTGAAAGTAAAACGCTACATGGAGGGGAAGAAGACACGCTTAGTAGGTCCTAACTGTCCTGGTGTCATTACTCCAGAAGAATGTAAAATTGGTATCATGCCTGGGTATATTCATAAGAAGGGGCATGTCGGGGTTGTTTCCCGTTCTGGTACCTTGACATATGAAGCGGTACATCAGCTTTCTGAAGCTGGAATTGGCCAGTCGACAGCTGTAGGTATCGGTGGAGACCCAGTCAATGGAACAGACTTTATCGATGTTCTGCAGGCGTTCAACGAAGATGAAGACACAGAAGCAGTCATCATGATTGGTGAAATCGGTGGTACGGCAGAAGAAGAAGCGGCAGAATGGGTCAAGAAAAATATGACCAAGCCTGTGGTAGGCTTCATCGGCGGACGTACAGCACCTCCAGGAAAGCGTATGGGCCATGCTGGTGCCATTATTTCCGGTGGTAAAGGTACAGCTGACGAGAAAATCCGGGTCATGAATGAATGTGGCATCAAAGTGGCGGAAACACCATCTGTCATGGGTGAGACATTGATTGAAGTATTACAAGACAACGGGCTTTATGACAAGTGTAAAACACATTAATTTCAAGTATAAGATCGTGCATGGCATCTCCATGCACGGTCTTCTTTAAGTTAGCCATAAATCCCCCCTTTTTTTCCCCTTTTTTAGTAATAAACCTCGTTATAAATTCACCACCAAAACAGGAGTGATTAGTATTGAATGATCCGCGACGAAAATTGTTGATTTTTCTTCACAATAATGACTACGCAACCCGCCCCTTACTTCGAAGAATCCTCCTTCATGATCCTGGATTGACCTCTGTTTTTCATATGTCTTCTCAAGATATCTCTTCGCTTTACAAAATACCCTTCCAACGAGCTAAAGCTTTTCATGACCAGCTTCAATCTGATGCGAGAAGGTATAAAAGTGAACAATTTATGAAAGAATTCTCTGTGATAACAATTTTTGATGAGGATTATCCCATCCTGCTTAAAAATATTCCGGATCCGCCATTTGTGCTTTATCTGGCTGGTAACCGAGAGCTATTGAATCATACACCATCAATCAGTGTAGTCGGTACAAGGAAACCGACGAAGTCAGCTTACCCCGCAATGGAACGGGTCATTTCTCCACTGATCGAAGCAGGCTGGAGGGTAGTCAGCGGGCTTGCTGCAGGGGTAGACAGGTTTGCACACCTCCTGGCTTTGCGCTATCATGGTACAACAGTCGGGGTGATTGGGTCTGGCTTCCATCATATTTACCCAAAAGAGAACATATCCTTATTTCAGCAAATGGCTGCATCCCAATTGGTAATTTCAGAATATGCCCCGGATGTCCGTCCCCAGAAGTATCATTTTCCTGAAAGAAACCGGATTGTAAGCGGTTTGTCAGCGGCTACATTGGTAGTGGAAGCGAAAGCTCGAAGTGGTTCTTTAATAACGGTGGATCAGGCATTGGAACAAGGAAGAGAAGTATTTGCGTTTCCTGGTTCACTTTTGAATGAGAATAGTGAAGGCTGTAATCGCATGATCCAGGAAGGGGCGAAAATGGTTCTAAATACCCATGACATTATAGAATCCTGGCCGAAATAAAACTCGGTTTACTGTCGAAATATGACGGATAACCCCTTTTCACAGCTTAAGTTAAAAAAATTCTGACCAATCATGTTTGACAAATGAAAAGAAAGTATTTAATAATAGGGAAAGTTTATCAAAGAAATTGCATAAGGTGCACACACCTCTATGGGAGGAACAGTAATGGCAGATTATCTAGTTATCGTCGAATCACCTGCAAAAGCTAAAACAATCGAGAAATACTTAGGAAAAAAGTATAAAGTAAAGGCTTCTTTAGGTCATATCCGTGACTTGCCTAAAAGTCAGATGGGTGTAGATGTCGACAAAGAATTTGAACCAAAATATATAACGATCCGCGGGAAAGGTCCCGTTCTTAAAGAATTGAAAACAGCAGCTAAAAAAGCCAAGCGCGTCTATCTCGCTGCCGACCCCGACAGAGAAGGGGAAGCGATTGCCTGGCATTTGGCTCATAGCCTTGAAATAGATGACAAAACAGAATGTCGTGTGGTCTTTAATGAAATTACGAAAGACGCCGTAAAAAATTCATTCAAGAATCCCCGCACCATCGATATGGACCGTGTCGATGCTCAGCAGGCGAGACGTATCCTGGATAGATTGGTAGGGTACAACATTAGCCCAATTCTGTGGAAAAAAGTTAAAAAAGGCCTGAGTGCCGGCCGGGTACAATCGGTCGCGGTGCGGTTGATCATCGATAGAGAGAACGAAATTAACAAGTTCCAGCCAGAAGAATATTGGTCCATTGACGGCTCTTTCCTAAAAGAGAAAGAAAAATTCTCTGGTGCCTTTTATGGGATAGACGGGAAAAAGCAGGAATTGAAAACCAAACAGGACGTAGACCAGGTCCTTCAGAAAATGAAGGGCAAGGATTTCCAAATTGATAAAGTGAATAAACGGGAACGCAGAAGAAACCCTTCGGTACCGTTTACGACTTCTTCGCTTCAACAAGAGGCGGCGCGGAAACTGAATTTCCGTGCAAAAAAGACAATGATGATCGCCCAGCAATTATATGAAGGTATTGAACTGGGAAAAAAAGAAGGTACCGTTGGTTTGATCACCTATATGCGTACAGACTCCACACGTCTATCGGATTCGGCTCAGAACGAAGCTAAAAGCTATATCGAGGATAAGTTTGGTAATGAGTACCTGGGCGGTAGTAAGAAGAAGAAACAGAAGGAAGGCGCCCAGGATGCCCACGAGGCCATCCGTCCGACCTCTGCCGTACGGGACCCCAAAAAAATGAAAAGTATTTTGTCCCGTGATCAATATCGACTATATAAGTTGATTTGGGACCGCTTCATCGCTAGCCAGATGGCGCCTGCAGTTTTGGATACGATGACTGTGCATATGACCAACCAGGGGGTTGAGTTCCGTGCTACGGGATCCAAGGTGAAATTCCAGGGTTTCATGAAAGTATATGTGGAAGGCCGGGATGACAACAAAAAAGAGGAAGATAAAATGCTGCCGGACCTGGAAGAAGGAATGACCGTCAAAGCAGATGAAATCGAACCGAATCAGCATTTTACCCAGCCTCCTCCCCGTTACACGGAAGCGAGATTGGTCAAAACATTGGAAGAGTTGGGAATCGGAAGACCTTCCACCTATGCTCCGACTTTGGATACCATTCAGCGCAGAGGCTACGTCGCACTCGATAATAAACGATTTGTGCCAACAGAACTGGGCAGTATTGTTCATGAATCCATCGAGGAATACTTCCCGGAGATTATTGATGTCGATTTCACTGCCAAGATGGAAGAAGATCTCGATGCAGTGGAAGAAGGAAACGTAGAATGGGTTAAAATCATCAAAGACTTTTACACAGGATTTGAACCCAGACTGGAAAAAGCTGAAAAAGAGATGGAAAAAGTAGAAATCAAAGATGAACCTGCGGGCGTCGACTGTGAGAAGTGCGGGCATGAAATGGTCTATAAAATGGGGCGTTATGGAAAATTCCTTGCTTGTTCCAACTTTCCTGACTGCCGGAACACAAAGCCGATTTTAAAGAAAGTCGGCGTCACCTGTCCGAAGTGTAAAGAGGGAGAAGTAGTGGAAAGGAAAAGCAAGAAGCGCCGGACTTTTTATGGCTGCGAACGTTATCCTGATTGTGACTTCATTTCCTGGGATAAGCCGATCAGCCGTCCTTGTCCAAAGTGCAGCTCCCTGCTTGTGGAGAAAAAGTCGAAAAAAGGTGTACAAATCCAGTGTACGGAATGCGATTATAAAGAAGAACCTCAAAAGTAAGCGCAAAATTTGCGCTTGCTTTTTCTTTTTGGTATGTATGGTAGGAGTGAACCATGTTTGTAATATCTTATTGACACCAGTTGACCGTATCGATATAATTACCGAATGGTAAGTAGATATACTTGACACGAATTGAAAGGAGCATGTCTGATGACGACACAACATGTGACAGTAATCGGCGCCGGTCTGGCAGGAAGTGAAGCGGCATGGCAGCTTGCCAAGCGAGGCATCCAAGTACATTTGTACGAAATGAGGCCATCGAAACAGACCCCGGCTCACCATACAGATAAATTTGCAGAACTCGTCTGCAGTAACTCCCTGCGGGCCAATTCCCTGACCAATGCAGTGGGGGTCATTAAAGAAGAAATGCGCAGCTTGGATTCAATTATCATACAAGCGGCTGATCAGTCACAAGTTCCTGCCGGAGGAGCGCTTGCTGTGGATCGCCACGAATTTGCGGGCTATGTGACGGAGCATGTGAAAAACCACCCGAACGTAACCGTATATAATGAAGAAATTGGAAATATCCCAACCGATGGCCCCGTGATTGTTGCCACCGGACCATTGACCTCCGAGTCATTATCCAGCCATTTGAAAGAAATGACAGGTGAGGAATACTTATACTTTTATGATGCAGCTGCTCCAATTATAGAAAAAGATTCGATTGATATGGACAAAGTCTATCTGAAATCACGCTACGATAAAGGTGAAGCGGCATATCTGAACTGCCCGATGACAGAAGAAGAATTTGACCGATTCTACGAAGCTCTGACTTCTGCTGACACCGTACCATTAAAAGAGTTCGAAAAAGAGATTTTCTTTGAAGGCTGCATGCCTATCGAAGTAATGGCCCAGCGCGGGAAAAAGACCATGACATTCGGCCCGTTGAAGCCTGTAGGTTTAGAAGACCCGAAAACAGGTAACACTCCTTATGCAGTCGTCCAATTACGTCAGGATGATGCAGCTGGAACATTATATAATATGGTAGGTTTCCAAACCCACCTGAAATGGGGAGCGCAAAAAGAAGTGTTCCGAATGATCCCTGGTCTGGAAAATGCTGAAATTGTCCGCTATGGCGTCATGCATCGGAATACATTCATTAATTCCCCGAATCTACTTAAAGCAACTTACCAATATAAAGATAGAGATGATTTATTTTTTGCGGGACAAATGACAGGAGTGGAAGGCTACGTTGAATCTGCTGCTGCAGGTCTCATCGCCGGCATCAATGCTGCTCGCCTCGTCGAAGGGAAAGAGCCGGTTGTGCTGCCGCATGAAACGATGATGGGAAGCATGGCTCATTATATTACGACGACGAGCCCGAAGAACTTCCAGCCGATGAATGCAAACTTCGGTCTTATTAAACCGCTGGATAAAAAAATCAAAAATAAAAAAGAAAGAAATGAAGCCTACGCTAACAGAGCCTTGGAGACAATTCAGAATTTTGTTACAATTTAGTTAAAACGATTGCGTTAATTGATTGAATTGTGTTAAAATTTAAACGCCTTGAAGAGGTGGATATATGGACGACTTACAAACAGAAAAACTACTTTTTCTGGAATATCTGCAAATTGAAAAAAATGCATCTTCATTAACGATTCAACACTATGAGAAAGATGTCGATGCATTTTTTCTTTTTATGCAAACAGAAGGTATAGCCAGTATCAAAGAAGTTGATTACCCTTTGATCCGGATATTCCTGACGCAGTTATACCAGCAGAAGCTTTCCCGCAGAAGTGTATCACGGAAGCTTTCCTGTATGCGGTCGTTTTACCGGTTCCTGGAGAGGGAAGGAAAAGTTTCCCATAACCCATTCCTCAATGTTTCCCTGCCAAAGGAGGGTAAACCGATTCCAGAATTCTTTTATGAAGAAGAACTGGAGCGGTTATTTTCTGTGAGCGATTTGACTGATCCTCTTGGGCAAAGGAATCAGGCTTTGCTTGAATTGATGTATGGGACGGGAATGCGTGTCAGTGAATGTGTCGGTACCAAAGTAGAGGATATAGATTTTGCTATCGGTACAATTTTGGTAAGGGGAAAAGGGCGAAAGGAAAGGTATGTACCCTTTGGCCAGTTTGCTGAAAGGGCATTGAAGAGGTATATCGAGGATGGACGCGAAAGGCTATCACAAAAAAGCAAAGCCCAGCCAGTTCAGCTGTTTTTGAACGCAAAAGGCGGGGACCTGTCCGATCGCGGTGTACGTCTTATCCTGGATAAACTGGTTGAAAAAGCTGCTATGACTGTCAACATACATCCCCATAAATTAAGGCATAGCTTTGCGACCCATATGCTGAATCAAGGTGCTGATCTACGGGCAGTCCAGGAGCTGCTTGGTCATGAAAATTTATCATCCACACAGATTTATACTCATGTGACGAAGGACCATTTGCGTAAAATATATAGGGATAGTCACCCGAGAGCGAATAAATAGAGGTGAGAAGAGGATGAGTGAGCAATTTCATGCAACGACAATTTTTGCTGTACAGCACAAAGGGCAATGTGCGATGAGCGGCGACGGCCAAGTGACACTTGGCAACCAGGTAGTTATGAAACATACCGCGAAGAAAGTAAGGCGTCTCTTTAAAGGAAAGGTTCTGGCGGGTTTTGCCGGTTCCGTAGCCGATGCTTTCACACTGTTCGAAAAGTTTGAAGCCAACCTGGAAGCTTATGATGGCAATCTTGCCCGGGCGGCGGTGGAATTAGCCAAAGAGTGGCGAAGCGATAAAGTGCTAAGAAAGCTGGAGGCCATGTTGATTGTCATGGATAAAGACAGCATGTTCCTGGTTTCCGGTACTGGAGAAGTGATTGAACCGGATGATGGCATTCTGGCTATTGGTTCCGGAGGCAATTATGCCCTAAGTGCCGGGCGTGCACTGAAACGTTATTCCACAGAAAAAAGTGCCAAAGAAATCGCCCAGGCAGCATTAGAGATCGCTGGAGAAATTTGTGTCTTCACGAATGACCAGATTACCCTCGAGGTCATTGAATAAGGAGGCTGGTGGAATGTCATTTGAATTAACCCCCAGACAAATTGTAGAAAAACTGGATCAATACATCATTGGCCAGAATGATGCCAAAAAATCAGTTGCTGTCGCATTACGGAATCGATACCGCCGTATGAGACTGGATGATCAGCTGCGGGAAGAGATTGTACCGAAAAACATTTTGATGATTGGTCCCACTGGTGTCGGAAAAACCGAAATTGCACGCAGACTTGCCAAACTGGTAGGGGCACCGTTTGTCAAAGTGGAAGCTACTAAATTCACGGAAGTCGGCTATGTCGGACGGGATGTCGAATCAATGGTAAGAGATTTGATGGAAACCGCAGTCCGGATGGTAAAAGAAGAGAAGATGGAAGCCGTTAAAGGACGCGCGGAAGAACAAGCGAACAAGCGGCTTGTAGAGTTGCTGGTTCCATCTAAGAAAAAGCAGGCGAACTTCAAGAACCCTTTTGAAATGCTGTTCAATCAGCAAGGCGGTCAAGAAACCCAGGATACTACGGGTGATGAAGAAGCGGAAGTCGAAAGTAAACGGAAGCGGATAGCCCAGCAGCTGGCAATGGGTGAGTTAGAAGACCGCATGGTCAATGTAGAAGTAGAAGAGCAGCAGCCCTCCATGTTTGATATGCTCCAGGGTTCAGGAATGGAACAAATGGGTATGAATATGCAAGATGCTATGAGTCAATTCATGCCGAAGAAAAAGAAGAAACGCCGCCTGCCTGTATCGGAAGCCCGAAAAATACTGACACAGGAAGAGGCGCAAAAATTAATTGATATGGATGAAGTCAGCCAGCAGGCTATTGAAAAAGTAGAACAATCCGGCATGATCTTTATCGATGAAATCGATAAAGTCGCTGCCAAAAGTGATAATCAGGCAAATGTTTCCCGGGAAGGTGTCCAGCGGGATATACTGCCGATCGTAGAGGGATCGACTGTGGTGACGAAGCACGGTCCTGTAAAGACGGATCATATTTTATTCGTGGCGGCAGGTGCTTTTCATATGGCTAAGCCTTCGGACCTCATCCCGGAACTGCAGGGAAGGTTTCCGATTCGTGTAGAATTGGAGAAACTTACTGTAGAAGACTTTAAACGGATTTTGAGAGAGCCTTCCAATGCACTTTTAAAACAATATGAAGCTTTATTGGAAACAGAAGGTATAAAGGTTGAATTTTCTGACGAAGCTGTAACTAAGCTAGCAGAAATCGCCTTTGAAGTTAATCAGGACACAGATAATATCGGCGCGCGAAGACTGCACACAATTCTCGAAAAATTGCTGGAGGATTTATCGTTTGAAGCTCCCGATGTAACGATGGATACGATAAAAATCACCCCACAATACGTCGATGAAAAACTTAGCAGCATCGTGAAAAATAAAGATTTAAGCCGGTTTATCCTTTAGTAAGCGAGTAAAGTTAGGAGGAAAAGAAACATGCAATTATTAGAACGTGCCAGAAAAATCAACTCTATGTTACAGAAAACAACAGGGAAATCAGTTAATTTCAATGACATGTCAGCCACTTTGCGCGATGTCATTGGGGCCAACATTTTTATTTTGAGCCGCCGAGGTAAGCTATTAGGTTTTGCGATTAAACAGGAAATTGAAAATGAGCGTATGAAAGCGATGCTTTCTGAACGTCAGTTCCCGGAAGCGTATACCCAAAATCTATTCACCATCCAGGAAACAACTGCCAATATTGATATTGATAGTGAATATACCGCATTTCCTGTAGAAAACAGGGAACTTTTTGAAAATGGTCTCACAACTATCGTACCGATTATCGGGGGCGGGGAACGCCTTGGAACATTGATCCTCAGCCGCCTGAGTGACAGTTTTGAAGAAGATGATCTGTTGCTTGCTGAATACGGGGCTACGGTGGTAGGAATGGAAATCCTTCATGAAAAGACCGAAGAAATCGAACAAGAGGCAAGAAGTAAGGCTGTTGTTCAGATGGCAATCAGTTCCTTGTCTTATAGTGAACTGGAGGCGATTGAACATATTTTTGAGGAACTGGAAGGGAACGAAGGGCTGCTTGTTGCCAGCAAGATCGCGGATCGTGTCGGCATCACCAGATCCGTCATCGTTAACGCATTACGTAAATTAGAAAGTGCCGGAGTTATAGAATCCCGTTCCCTTGGAATGAAAGGTACCTATATCAAAGTGCTCAATAACAATTTCTTAGTCGAACTTCAAAAACTTCGTACAAATTAATAGAAAAGATCAAAAAAGTACAGTTTCGTGAAATAACTTCAAAAGCTCAGAGTCGATAATGACTCTGAGCTTTATTTATGCCGGGCTGCCTCTTCAATAACTAATAATTACTCGCTCTATTAAATCTGCAAAGCTAACGTAGTCTATGTCTGAAAAATATCCTCTCTATGTTCACAAATGGTAGATTCCTTTTGTTTATGTTGTGTGTCATAATATTGGTAAGGTGTTCATTATTCGGCAAAATCCTACAATATTCCTACATAAAGTTTTTAATGTAAAAATATGTATAATAATTAATTAAAAGTACCCGGTAATATAGTCATTTTATGTAAGGTTTCATAACATATTGACGAATTCGCATAGACAACCTGTCATTATTTTCTTACAATGTGTTGGTAGGTTATGGGACCATGTCCATAAATCAGGAGGTAGAAGAAAGATGAATTTATTTGGAGGTACCATCCAGACACTGGAGCATTCCTTAAACTACGCATCTAAGAAAAACAATACGATTGCAAATAATATTGCGAATGTCGATACTCCAGGTTATAAGGCTAAGAAGGTTTTATTCAAAGAAGTACTGGCTGAAAAGCAAAAAGAAAGTATTTCAGGGATTCGCACACACCCTCAACACCTTCCGATTGGCGGAGCTTCCAATGGTCCAATGGCTTATAAGGTAGTGAAAGATAACGGGACTGCCTATAATCACAACGGAAATAATGTGGATATCGACAAAGAAATGAATGAGCTCGCAAAAAACCAGCTCTTTTATCAATCAATGGTCGATCGTTTAAATGGAAAGTTTCGGAGTCTGGAAACTGTAATCAAGGGAGGTAGATAGTGTGAGTATTTTTCAGTCTATGAATACGAGTGCAAGTGCGCTGACTGCCCAGCGGTTACGAATGGACACGATATCTTCCAACATTGCTAATGCGGAGACCACCAGGGCCCGATTGGATGAAAACGGAGATTGGCAGCCCTATCGACGTAAACAGGTGGTTTTTGAATCTGGCCAGAAAAGCTTCGGTACATTTTTAAAGAAAGCGACAGCAGCGTCCGCTGATTCAGCAGAAGGATTACGTGTCAGTGAAATCCGGGAAGATGACAAAGAGCCCTTCAAAATGGAGCATAATCCCACTCACCCTGATGCGGACGAAGACGGCTATGTAAGGTTACCTAATGTCGATCCGCTAAGGGAAATGGTCGATTTAATGAGCGCTACCCGCTCTTATGAAGCCAACATTACTTCCATTAACGCGTCAAAGTCAATGTTGATGAAAGCGTTAGAAATCGGAAAATAAGGCAGGTGAAAGACATGACCAATTTATCCGCAGTTAATCAAGTGTCTCCATTTCTAAACAAGTCACAGACAAACCTAAAGAATACTCCCGCTGAGGCCCATAGTGCTTTTGCCTCCGACTTGAAAAAAGCGATAGCTGGTGTGAACAGCAGCCAGAAACTGTCGGATCAAAAAACAGAAGCCTTGGCAAAAGGAAAAATCAATGATTTGCATGACGTTATGACAACTGCACAAAAAGCGAGTATCACTTTACAGACCTCGGTAGAAGTCCAGGGTAAAGTGATAGAAGCCTATCGCGAAATTATGCGGATGCAAGTGTAATTCCGATCTATCGCGATTCGACATTATATTATTCTGATGAAGTGTGTGTTTTATGGGGGCAATTATGAGAAAAAATTTATTAATTTTCAAAGAATCTGTTTCGAACTTTTGGAAAGAACGGACGAAAGCTCAAAAAGGAACCCTGATTGGTTCGGTACTGATCTTTTTTATCGCTTTGCTTTTGATAAGTGTTTTATCTTCAAAGAGCAACATGGTCCCCCTTTACCAAAACCTTTCTTTACAGGAAATCGGTCTTATGAAAACGGAACTGGATGCACGCAATACTCCCTATAAGTTGACGGAAGGCGGTACAACCATACTGGTGCCGGAATCGCAGGTCGATACACTTTTAGTAGAGTTAGCTGCGGCAGGGCTTCCCAAAAACGGCAGTATCGATTATTCCTTTTTTAGTGAAAACACATCCTGGGGGATGACAGACAACGAATTCGACATGATCAAACTGGATACCATGCAGACCGAATTGGCTAATTTAATGATTGGAATTGAAGGGATCCAGGACGCGCAAGTAATGATCAATCAGCCGCCCGAACCAGTATTTATCGGAGATGAAAACCAGGAGTCCACAGCATCTATCGTATTACATACAACGCCAGGTTATCAGTTCAAAGATAATCAGCTGCAAGGTCTTTATAACCTTGTTTCCAAATCAGTACCAAATCTATCTACTGACAATATCGTCATCATGAATCAATACTTTGAGTATTACGATCTAAATAATTCAGATTCACTGGCGAGTGGAGATACATATACCCAACAGCAAAACATCAAGAAAGATATTGAGCGGGATATCCAGCGCCGCGTCCAGCAAATGCTGGGCACCATGATCGGTATGGATAAAGTAGTGGCCTCTGTCACAACAGATATCGATTTCACACAGGAAAACCGGATAGAAGAATTAGTAGAGCCGGTCGATCCAGATACGATGGAAGGCCTTCCTGTCAGCGTGGAACGCTTAACAGAAACCTATACCGGCAATCCACCGATAGAAGGCGGTGTACCTGCAGGAGAGGAAGACGTGCCGGGTTACAATGCAGAAGAAGAGGCCGGCGAAGGAGATTATGAGATGGTCAAAGAGACCATTAATAACGAGTTTGACCGGATTCAACGGGAAATCGTCGAAAGTCCATATAAAATCAGGGACATTGGTATACAGGTAGCCATTGACACTTCAAAAGGTACGGATGAAGCTGGGGAGGTTCAACTTTTATCTCAACAGGAACAAGCAACTGTAGAAGCCAGTGTCACCTCACTGCTCGATTCGATTATATCTACCTCTGTTGCAGCCCCATATGAAGTGAGTTCACCTGGAGAAAAGGTGTCGATTGTCTTTCAGGAATTCAGCGGAGCGGAAGCGAAAGCACCTGCTTCACCTGTGATCCCGCTATGGGCATATATTGCCGGGGGCATATTGCTCGTTATCGTACTCACGTTATTATGGGTGTTATTCCGTAAAAATCGTGAAGAGGAGTACGAAGAAGAAAGCTATCAGGAATTTATCCAGGAACCGGCGGAAGAACCTATCCCTGAGCTGGATGTCGAAAAAGACACTGAGGAAACAAAAAAACGTAAACAGCTGGAACGAATGGCCAAAGAAAAGCCGGAGGATTTCGCCAAGCTATTAAGGTCCTGGATTGCGGAAGATTAGGGGGAATATTAGATGCCTAAAAGAAAGACATTGACGGGGAAACAAAAAGCAGCGATTCTTTTAATTTCTCTCGGACCAGATGTTTCTGCACAAGTATACAAACATTTATCAGAAGAAGAAATTGAAGAGTTGACCCTGGAGATCTCTTCTGTCCAGAAGGTCGATGCGAAACAAAAAGAAGCCATTCTGGAACAATTCCACCAGCTTGCTTTAGCGCGGGATTACATTACCCAGGGCGGGGTCGGTTATGCAAGAACGGTGCTTGAGAAAGCGATGGGAGAAAACGAGGCTTCTAATATTATCGGGAGACTCACCTCTACTTTGCAGGTAAGGCCGTTTGACTTTGCGAGGAAAGCAGACCCGCATCAAATTTTAAATTTCATCCAGAATGAGCACCCACAGACGATTGCGCTCGTATTATCCTATTTGGATTCAGCACAGTCTGCTGAAATCTTATCACAGCTCCCCCAGGAAATGCAGGCGGATATTGCCAAACGAATAGCTTTAATGGATTCGACTTCCCCAGAGGTCATTAATCAAGTAGAACAAATCCTGGAGCGGCATTTATCATCTACAGGGACACAGGATTATACTCAGACGGGTGGAATCCCGGCGGTAGTGGAAGTGCTGAATGGCGTCGATCGAAGTACAGAGCGAACCATTCTCGACGCACTGGAAATCCAGGACCCGGAACTGGCAGAAGAAATCAAGAAACGGATGTTCGTTTTCGAAGATATTGTCACGCTTGATAATCGTGCCATTCAGCGTGTAATCAGAGAGGTGGAAAACGATGACCTGCGTCTGTCGCTGAAAGTAGCAAGCGAAGAAGTGAAAGAGGTTGTCTTTAACAATATGTCCCAGCGAATGGCTGATAACTTTAAAGAGGAAATGGAATTCATGGGGCCGGTACGTTTGAAGGATGTAGAAGAAGCCCAGACACGTACTGTATCAGTCATCAGGCGATTGGAAGAAATTGGTGAAATCGTAATTGCCCGTGGTGGAGGTGACGATATTATTGTCTGAATTTAAATCTGAAGCTAAATCACGTCTTATACGTCTGAGACCAGTATTAGCTTCTGAACAGGAACAAGGTCAGGAGAACCAACCGCAAAATCTGAACCTGGAGACAGAGATAGAAAGGAAATTACAAGAAGCAGAACGAGAACGAAACGCTGCCCGTGTACAGGCAGAGGCCCTGTTAAGAAATACGGAAGCAGAAATAAACGACAAAAAACAAATTTGGGAGCAGGAACGTGTCCAATTGGCAGAAGATGCCAGAAAGGATGGATTCGAACAGGGTTTAAAAGAGGGGAGAAATAAAGGATTTGAGGAATTCGCTCAGCATATTGAGAAGGCTCGCTTGGTAATCGACCAGGCAAAAGAGGAATATCAACAGATTCTAGCATCCAGCGAAACGGACATACTGGATATCGCGGTACAGGCTGCTGAAAAAGTAATATGCCAGCAGCTCACACATAGCCCGGAGAGTTTTATGTCCCTTGTGAAAGGGGTAATAGCGGAAGTTCAAGATCAACCGGAAATTATAATTTCGGTTCATCCTGAGCAATATTCTCTGCTGCTTACACAAAAGCAGGAGTTGGAACCTCTTATTTCCAGTAAATCCAAGCTCACCATTTATCCCCATACCCAACTCGATCCCTACAGTTGTCTGATCGAATCGCCATTCGGAAGAATCGACGCTTCCATTGACAGCCAATTGACAGAGTTGAGGAAACAGCTTGAAGAATTTAATAATGAGGGAAACTCAGATGAATAAGGCAAAACTCCTCACGGCTATCGAACAGATGGATACATATAAACGTTTTGGCAGAATTCATCGGGTAGTAGGGCTGATGATTGAGTCAAAAGGACCGGAAGCGTCGATTGGCGATGTCTGCCTCATTCACTCCCCCAGTAAGAAAAAGATAAAAGCGGAAGTGGTCGGCTTTCACAATGAGAATATCCTATTGATGCCTTTTAAAGAGGTGAAAGATGTTAAACCAGGCAGCCTGGTAGAAGCTACAGGTGCTCCTCTGCTTATCAAGACAGGGACTGGTTTAATTGGGAAGGTTGTCGACGCTTTGGGAAAGCCATTAGATAATCAGCCTCTGCCTGAAGGCCTTCGTTCTTATCCCACCGACCAGGATCCCCCTTCTCCATTGTCACGGCCTACCATTAAAGAACCACTGCAGGTTGGCGTAAGGGCGATCGACACGCTTCTAACCGTTGGTAAAGGACAGCGCATTGGCATTTTCGCGGGTAGTGGTGTCGGTAAGAGTACACTGATGGGAATGATTGCAAGAAACAGTTCCGCCACCATTAATGTGATTGCTCTTATTGGCGAACGAGGAAGAGAGGTCAGAGAATTTATTGAAAACGATCTAGGAGAAGCAGGATTGAAAAAATCGATCATTGTTGCAGTTACCTCTGACCAGCCTGCATTGATGAGAATCAAAGGTGCCTATACAGCGACGGCTATCAGTGAATATTTCAGGGATTTGGGCTATCAGGTCAATTTAATGATGGATTCAGTGACAAGGGTGGCAATGGCCCAGCGAGAAGTAGGGCTGGCTACAGGTGAACCTCCTACTACCAAAGGCTATACCCCTTCCGTCTTTGCCATCCTGCCCAGACTGTTAGAGCGCACAGGGACAAGTAACCAGGGAACAATTACAGCATTTTATACCGTCCTCGTAGACGGAGATGATATGAATGAGCCGATCGCTGATACGGTCAGGGGGATATTAGACGGTCATTTCATATTAGATCGAAAGCTGGCAGAACAGAATCACTTTCCTGCTATCAATGTCCTGAAATCCATAAGCAGAGTGATGAACCAGGTAATTGATGAAAGCCACAAACAAGCGGCTGATCGGGTTCGCAACCTGCTTGCCACTTACGAGGAAAATAAGGAATTGATCCAGATTGGTGCCTACAAAACTGGTGCGGACAGACGAGTGGATGAAGCAATTCAGGCTAATGCCACTATCAATGATTTTTTAAGGCAAGGTACCCATGAATCAGCACCTTTTCTTGACACCTTGGACCAGTTTAAACAGTTCAATAGCGGGGGTTAATAAGGGTGGCAAGTATACAAGCTTTTCATAAAATCAGGGATGTTCATGAGAATGATAAGTTAGCAGCACAGGAAACTTACCAGCAGGCTGTAAAGAAGTTTGAAGAGATAGCAGAACATTTATATCGAGTTTTGAAAAAGAAAGAAGAAACCGAGGAGCAGCTGCATGAAAAGATAACAGGTGAAACGTTGACTGCTCACCATTTTGCTCAATTGCAGCATTATATTACACGCCTGGACCAACAGATAGTGCAACTGCAGCCGGAGGTCAATCAGGCGAGAAGTTACATGGAGAACTGCCGAAGGAAAATGACAGAGGCTCATGTAGAAGTGAAAAAGTTCGATAAGTTGATTGATAGAAAAGTGAAACAGTGGCAAGACAGTCAGAAGGAAATAGAGAAAAAGCAGATGGATGAGCTTTCGCTGCGTCAATTTTTATTAGAAAGAAACAGGTGAGATCATGGCAAAAACGTATGATGAAGAATCAAAACAAACGAATAAAGTCCAGTGGTTCTTCTTTGTCATCTTCATTCCTGCTTTATTCGCTATTGCTTTAACATGGATAGTCATGACGATAGCAGGGATAAATGTCGGCGATTGGGCTTCGAAGCATGCCGCTGATGTGCCGGTGATTTCTTCGGTATTCCCTACAGATGATGAAAAAGAACAGGAAGAGCTGATCGGTCAATTACAACATACCCTGGATGAAAAAGAAGCCAAGATTCAGCAGCTGGAACAGGAAAAAGCGGGGCTCAATGCCAACATTGATGAATTGGAACATCAGGTTGGTGATCTGGAAGCCAAACTAACAAAAGCAGAAGATACGGATGAAGAACAAGAAGCTCAGGTTAAGCAAATTTCCTCTTCGTTCCGGGAAGTAGATCCTGAACAAGCAGCCGCTATCATCAAAAATTTAGATCAGCCGGTTGCAGTTACCGTGCTAGTTAATCTTTCCGCCAACGAAAGAGGAGCTATCTTAGGAGAAATGGAGCCCAAAGATGCTGCCAAGTTAACCAGTCTATTACTCACAAATGGAAATTGATAATCTTTCTGATTCTTGAAAGGAGGTGAAATAGGATGGAAGCGAGTCTTATAAAATCAACATCTTCCTTACCAGGCGGTTCTATAACAGCACAGCATCGCCCTCGTGGTCCAGCTCAAACTTTTGCACAGTTAGTATCGAATAGCTTTTCTGCTGGAGAAGGGGAGCAGGAGTATGTTACCTCAACTATAGTAAAAACAGAGGGAGAAGGGAGTTCCGATGCTTCAGAGGTTGTGAAGGAATTGCCGCAATCGGTGCTGGACTACTTGCAGGAAGACAATGGATCCCTCTCTTCCTTGGTGCTCACTGCACAAGATGTGGAACTGCTTCAAATAGAGAAACTCCCACCCGACCTTGAAAACAGCGGTTTTTATGTCAGTTCTGAAGAGGATACAGGCAAAATCATTGCTGAATCAGATGTACTAATCCAGACCAGTGAAGAAAAAGTAATGCCGAGAGATATTCAGTCATTACTCATACATATCAAAGAATTATTACAACAGGCGGGTACTGATTCAGTTAGTGCGTATGGAGGTATAGCGAAAAAGCTGCTTCAATCACTCGAACTATTGACGCAGCAAAGTAAGTTACAGGAACCTGCCGTTTGGAAGAAAGTTGAAACCCTCGAGGGTGATCGGGCTTTACGTGATGTGATCAAATGGTATCAATCACGCACTTCTATGCCAAACGCAGCTTACCACTCCCAGTCACAAGTCACGGCGAAAGATATGAGCAAATGGCTGAAACAGGCGATTAACAAATACAACTTGAATGAGTTATCTGGTACACAACCGGGATCTGTCTCTGCCGGACCACTTTCCAAAGTAGAACAATTTATGATTCGGCTGGACCAAAACCAATCATCGGAAGGGGTGCAAAAGCAGCTGATGCACGCGTTTGAACGCGCCATAAAATCTAGTAACCTGCAACATTTAAAATCTGGCGCAATGGAAATGCAACTGAAGTTGAAGCCTGGAAACTTAGGTGACGTAGTAGTAAAGATGACGCAATTGAATGGAGAAATGGCTGTTAAGATTCTCGTAACTTCTCAGTCGGCTAAAGAAATGCTGGAAGGGAATATCCAGCAGCTTCGACATATGTTCTCCCCTCAACAGGTTGTCATTGAGAAATCAGATATGCATCCTGGACAACAGCAATTCCAATCAAAAGAACAATCATTCAGCGGCCAGGAACGCGACTCTCATTCTAAACATCCTTCAGGAGAGCAAAATTCTGACGGAAGCAAGGAGGAGGATAAGGAAAGCTTTCACGATATATTGGTGAATGAGAAAGTGTAGGTGATAGCCATGACAAAGATAGATCCATCCCTTAATTTACCCCAGCAGCCAACCAGGGGATCCACAAGTGCAACATTAGATAAGGATGACTTTTTAAAAATATTAATGACACAACTGCAAACCCAGGACCCAATGAACCCAATGGAGGATAAGGAATTCATTTCTCAAATGGCCAGCTTTTCCAGTTTGGAGCAGATGATGAATATGTCACAAGCAATGGAAAAAATGGCAGACTCCCAGTCATTTGTACCAGTAGTACAGTATAGCTCCCTCATTGGAAAAGAAGTGTCCTATCCTGTGGAAGGTGAATCTGAAACAGAAATGGGAGTGGTTGCAGCTGTCAGCCAAAAAGATGGTGAAACCTGGCTGGAAATGGAGAATGGCACGAAAGTCGATGTCCAGTCCGTTTTGCGGATAAGCCAGTTGCCGAGTGATGTATAGAAAGGGGATTATATGGAACCTCGCATCCATCAGCTGCATCAACCGATGCCCTTACCTAAGGTTAATAAGCAGCAGACTTCCGATACGGGCAGCATTTCTTTCAAAGATGTACTGGCAGATGCCACGCAAGTCAAATTAAGTAAGCATGCCGGAGAACGATTGCAACAAAGAAATATCGTGATTTCCCAAGCGCAATGGGACCGGTTATCTGAAAAGATGCAAGAAGCGAAAAAAAAGGGAATTACCGATTCACTGGTATTGCTTCCAGAGGCGGCTTTACTAGTCAGTACCAAAAATAACACGGTTATAACTGCGATGAACCGTAACGAAGCTTCTTCAAAAATATTTTCAAATATTAATGGCACGATTTTAATGGATGAGTAGGCTGGACCCAGTAAGGGAAGCCGTAGGAACTGCTGACTGATTGAAGCAGTTTGAAAACTTTTAAAAAAGAAAGGAATGTCAGCTGCATGCTACGTTCAATGTACAGTGGAATTTCAGGAATGAAAGGGTTTCAGACAAAACTTGATACGATCGGAAACAATATAGCTAATGTCAACACCTATGGATACAAAAAAGGCCGGACTACCTTCCAGGCAATGATGAGCCAAACGATCAGCGGGGCTCAAGGAGCTGCAGACAATGGGCGTGGGGGTGTCAACCCTTCTCAGGTCGGCCTTGGGTCAAAACTGGGGACAATAGATACCATTCATACACAAGGTAATCGTCAGTCAACAGAACGACCATTGGACCTTGCGATTGAAGGGGACGGTATGTTTGTGCTCTCAGAGACCGGTGAAGGTAATGTTATGAATACCCCCTTGAGCTTTACAAGAGGCGGGAATTTCTATCTCGATGAAAATGGAGATATCGTCAGCGGAAACGGCCAATATTTGGTTGGGGAATCAGGGAAAATCACTATCCCTGAAACTGCGCAGAGCTTTAGTATTCAGAGTGACGGAACAGTTACTTTTGTAGAGGATAATGAAGCCAAAGTGGCTGGACAAATCCAACTGGCTAATTTTTCAAACCCGGATGGGTTAGAAAAAATCGGTTCTAATATGTACCGGGCTACTAATAACTCTGGTGAGTTCGTCGAGTTTGTGACACCAGGGGAAAACGGGGCGGGACAAACAGTCGCTGGTGCGTTGGAAATGTCTAACGTCGATCTTTCGGAAGAATTCACCGAGATGATAACCGCTCAGCGTGGGTTTCAGGCTAATACCAGAATCATAACAACATCAGATGAAATCCTTCAGGAATTGGTCAATTTGAAGCGTTAATATAAGGGAGGAAAGGAGGATTCATTTAAGATGGGTCCTCCATCATATGATCACACTTACACGGCTTAATGGGGAAACATTTCAACTTAATGCGTTGTACATAGAACAAATCCAGTCCTGTCCGGATGCCACCATAACCACCACGACTGGCAAAAAATTAGTGGTCCGGGAAGAAGAACAAATTATCGTCGCTCGTATGAAGCGGTTTTATCAGGACATCGGGCTCACAGGCCAATGGAAGGGAGCTGGAGATCAAGAATGAGTTCCAAACTGCTCACAACAATGGTTATTTCTTTATCAAGTGTTGCTGTTCTCGGAATCGTAGCACTTATACTGGTCTTGAATATGGGAGAGCAGCCACAGGCAGAGGGGAAACGATCCATCGATGATATCATCGAGACCTCTTATGAAACGGAAGAGATAACTACTGATTTAAAGGACAACCGTTTTGTCCGCATCCAATTCCGAATCGTGACGGACAGTAAAGGCGCCCATGAAGAATTGCAAAAAAGGGATTTTCAATTACAGAATGTGTTAATTAAAGAGCTGGCTGCCATGGAAGTCAGCGAGTTCAAAAGCGGCCTTGATGAGTTAGAGGCCAGTTTGAAAACGAAACTGAATGCCATGATGACAGAAGGCAAGGTTACTGAAGTCTATACGATTCAAAAAGTTTTGCAATAAAAAAATCAGTTGTTTATGAACGGAGGTGACACTAGTGGCAGAAGATGTACTTTCTCAAAATGAAATTGATGCACTTCTTTCCGCAATCTCGACCGGAGAGATGAATGCGGAAGAATTAAAGGAAGAACAGCATGAAAAAAGGGTCAGGGTTTACGATTTTAAACGTGCGCTCCGTTTCTCTAAAGATCAGATAAGGAGCCTTTCACGAGTCCATGAAAATTTTGCGAGGCTTTTGACTACTTATTTTTCTGCAAAGCTCCGGACCTATGTACATATAACGGTCGCTTCTGTCGACCAGGCTCCTTATGAAGAATTCATCCGTTCCATACCTAAAATGACAATTTTGAATATATTCAGCCTTCCGCCCTTGGCGGGCCGAATTCTGTTTGAAATCAATCCGAATATCGCATACGCCATGCTGGATCGAGTATTAGGCGGAAGAGGTGCCAGTTTTAACAAAGTTGATAATCTGACGGAAATTGAAACGACAATTATGAAGCAATTGTTTGAGCACGCTGCGGAGAACTTTCAAGAGGCCTGGAGTTCCATAGTAGAAGTGGAACCGACAATGGAAGATTTTGAAGTGAATCCACAGTTTCTTCAATTAGTTTCACCGAATGAAACGGTGGTCATCATTTCTTTGAATATGACAATTGGGGAAACGACTGGAATGGTCAATATTTGTATTCCACATGTCGTTCTGGAGCCAATCATTCCAAAGCTTTCCGTCCATTATTGGATGCAGAACCAACAGCTGACGGAAAGTAAACCGGAAGAGTACCAGGCACTTTCAAAATCTTTGGAAAAAACAACAATTGAAGCGAAAGCGATATTAGGGGAAGCAGAGGTCAGCATTGAAGAATTCATCCAGCTGAAGCCGGATGATGTGATTCAGCTGGATCAGCTGATTAGTGACCCACTTCTTCTGTGTATTGATGAAGAACCTAAGTTTTATGTTCAGCCAGGAAAGAAGCGGAGAAAAATGGCTGTCCAGGTTTTGGAAGAAATCAAAGGGGGGGGACGAAGACAATGATGAATGATGATATGTTATCGCAAGATGAAATAGATGCACTGCTCAATGGAAGTAATATGGGTGATGAACCTGGAGAAAGCAAACCTGCTGCCTCAAAACCCCGGATGAACACAGGAGATTTTCTGACCGAACTGGAAAGGGATGCCTTGGGAGAAATTGGAAATATTTCGTTCGGCAGTGCGGCCACCGCATTGTCCACCATATTGAAACAAAAGGTGGAAATCACGGCACCTTCCACGATGGTAATAGACAAGGCGCGGATTCACGAAGAATTCCCTCAGCCCCATGTTGCCATCAAAGTAACCTATACGGAAGGATTTAAAGGGGATAACTTACTAATCATCAGCACAGATGATGCAGGTATTATTGGCGATTTAATGTTGGGTGGGGATGGAACAACTCCTCCGACAGAGCTGGAAGACATGCATAGGAGTGCTGTCCAGGAGGCTATGAACCAGATGATGGGAGCCGCAGCGACAAGCATGTCAACTATTTTTGAAAAGCGGGTAGATATCTCACCTCCAAAAATTGATATGCTCGATCTCCCGGAAGATGAAGGATTAGATTATATTCCTGACGAAAACATCCTCGTCAAAATCTCCTTTAATCTGAAGGTTGGCAATTTAATAGATTCTAATTTCATGCAATTGCTTCCTTATCGTTTTGCGAAAGATTTGGTGGAAAACCTGCTGCAACATGACTCTTCTTCTGAAAGGTCTGTACCAACTCAGGGCAGTGTTTCTTATCCAGGTAAGGAGCAGGACGGAGATACGCCTTTCAGCCATGAGCTAACGGAGGAAGATAAGCAACAGCAGCCTTCCCAGTTATTAGGTACATATGGTAGCCAACAGCAGGAAGCGGAGATTCAATCCGCCCAGTTTTCTGATTTTGGTACGCAGCCACCTGTATTGAAAGAGCTGCGGAACCTGGATATGCTGCTCGATATTCCGTTAAAGGTAACGGTGGAATTAGGCAGAGCAAAACGCACGATAAAGGATATTTTAGAATTATCTTCCGGTTCCGTAGTAGAGCTTGACAAGCTTGCAGGTGAACCTGTTGATATCCATGTCAATAATAAGCTGATTGCCCAAGGGGAAGTCGTTGTCATTGATGAAAATTTCGGTGTAAGGGTAACAGATATATTAAGCCCAAAGGATCGCTTGAAAAAGATTAAATGATAGGATAGAGAAGAGGTTTTGTATGGCTAATAAAATTTTAATTGTAGATGATGCTGCATTTATGCGGATGATGTTAAAAGATATCCTCACTCAACACGGATATGTCGTAGCGGGGGAAGCACAGGATGGGAAAGAAGCCATTGAAAAATTCGAAGAGATTATCCCTGATCTAGTGACTATGGATATCACGATGCCGGAAATGGATGGAATCTCAGCTCTGAAAGTGATTAAGCAGAACCACCCGAACGCAAAAATTATTATGTGTTCAGCAATGGGACAGCAGGCGATGGTCATCGAAGCGATTCAGGCGGGAGCTAAAGATTTCATTGTTAAGCCCTTCCAGGCGGAACGCGTGGTCGAAGCAGTTCAAAAAGCAATAGATTAAGTGAAGAAGTGAGGCTGTTATGTTTATAAATAGAATGATTTTCATGATTGGGGTCCTCTTCCTATTGGTATCATTTCCATTGACTCCGGTAATGGCGACCCCTTCGGTGATTGATTGTACAGAAAACCCTGAATTGGAAGGATGCAAGGAAGCGGGGACAAAGTCCACGGAATCACCGGTTAACCAAAATAGTCAATCGCACGAAATAAGCACAGCCAATGGTTCAATGGCTTGGAATCTTGTCCAGTTACTATTTTCACTCGTGTTGGTCCTTGGATTAATTTACGGTCTCCTGAAGTTTTTTAATCGGAGAAATAAGTTATTCCAGAAAACGCGTAAACTCGAAAATATCGGTGGTCTATCGTTAGGTCCCAGCCGTTCCCTTCAGGTTGTTCGTATCGGGAGTCGTGTCTTGGTAATTGGAGTAGGAGACAATGTTGAAATGATTACAGAAATCACAGATGAACATACAAAAGAGGAGCTATTAAAATCGGAACCGGAGTCGTCAATGGATCAGCGGGTTTTCACGCGGTTCTTTCCAAAGAAGAAAGACAAACGTACTCCTTATGAAGATTCATCCTCTTCCATTCAGTTTCAACAATTGTTTCAGGAAGAGCTGGGGGACCTGAAGGATAAACGTAACCAGCTTTTACATAACAAAAAGCGGGGAGAGGAACAAAACGATGAATGAATTCGTAGAGATCTTTTCCAGCTCAGATCCGGAGAACGTTTCTACAGCTGTCCGTCTCCTTTTGCTGCTTACAGTACTTTCGTTAGCACCAGGTATTTTAATATTGATGACAAGTTTTACGCGTATATTAATCGTATTGTCATTTGTCCGAACTTCACTGGCTACTCAGCAGATGCCTCCTAACCAGGTCCTGATAGGAATAGCGTTGTTCCTGACTTTTTTCATAATGTCTCCCACTTTACAGGAAGTGAACGATCAAGCGCTTCAGCCATTGTTCAATGAAGAAATCACGCTGGACGAAGCTTATGAAGAAGCCGCGGCACCGATGAAGGAGTTTATGGCAAAGCATACACGGCAAAAAGACCTGGCTCTTTTTATGAATTATGCTCAAATGGAACGGCCGGATACGATCCAGGACATCCCGATGACAACCCTTGTCCCGGCATTCGCCATCAGTGAACTGAAGACCGCTTTTCAAATGGGGTTCATGATTTTCGTTCCATTTCTCGTTATTGATATGGCAGTGGCAAGCGTCTTGATGTCGATGGGGATGATGATGCTGCCGCCAGTCATGATTTCCCTGCCATTCAAAATTCTTTTATTTGTATTGGTTGATGGCTGGTATTTGATTACCCACTCGTTACTGGAAGGGTTTTAGAGACAGGAGGTAGCTTTAATGAACAGTGAAATGGTCATCTCACTGGCGGAAAGAGGAATCTATACGATTTTGATGGTTACAGGTCCGTTATTGATTTTGGCGCTTGGGGTCGGTTTGCTGGTCAGTATTTTCCAGGCTACCACTCAAATACAGGAACAGACACTTGCTTTTATTCCGAAGATTGTAGCTGTTCTTCTTGGTCTTATTTTCTTTGGGCCATGGATGCTTACCCAGGTAGTGGAATTCACGGCAGATATCTTTAGAAATCTTAATATATTGGTAGGTTAAAGTATGCTGGAAACAATCAATCTGGCAAGCATACCTGCATTTTTACTTGTTTTGGTACGGGTGACTGCTTTTTTCGTTACCTTGCCGCTCTTTTCCTATCGAAATGTACCCGCGCAGCATAAAATAGGCTTCAGCTTTTTCCTGGCGCTATTGATGTTCTTTACTATCGATGTTCCCATCGTTTTGCCTAATGGCACCTTTGTACTTTTGCTTCTAAAAGAAGCGCTGGTCGGCCTGATGATCGGTCTGATTGCTTACATCATTTTAGCTGCCGTCCAAATTGCAGGAGGGTTCATCGATTTCCAGATGGGGTTTGCTATCGCCAATGTCATCGATCCTCAAACAGGTGCACAAAGTCCGTTGATCGGCCAGTATCTTTATACCTTTGCCTTGCTGTTCTTGTTGGCCGTCAATGGTCACCATCTGATGCTGGACGGGGTGTTTTACAGCTATGAATTGATACCAATGCAGTCCTGGCTGCCGTTATCGGATGGTAATTTTGCTGCCTTTGTCATTCAGGCATTCAACCAGATGTTCATCATTGCTTTTTTGATGGCTGTACCTGTGGTTGGATGCTTGTTCCTGGTAGATGTTGCACTGGGAATCGTCGCACGTACCGTTCCACAATTGAATGTATTTGTCGTCGGCCTTCCTTTGAAAATTCTCGTCGCATTCATTGTATTATTTTTATCCATCGGAATTTTCATGATGTTAATTGAAAACTTGTTCGAAACGATGCTTGCTACGATGAGAGGATTGATGCAACTGTTTGGAGGCGCATGACATGTATTTGAAATTAGACCTGCAGTACTTCGCAGGTGAAAAAACAGAAAAAGCAACACCTAAGAAGCGGCAGGATTCACGGAAAAAAGGGCAGGTCGCAAAAAGTCAGGACGTCAATACAGCAATCCTTATGCTGTTCATGTTCGCCCTGTTTATGGTGCTCGGGGATTTTCTTAAAGGTGTGATGACAGGCATGTATCAACATGCTTTCCAGGAATATATCCACTGGGATGTGACCGAGAAGAATGTGTTCCAGGTGTTTACAGAGACGACGATTGAGTTAAGCAAAGTTCTTGCACCTATTATGGGTGTAGCGGTCATAGCTGGACTTGCTTCTAACTGGCTGCAAGTCGGCTTCATGTTTACCACTGATCCTTTGAAGTTCAAATTGAGTAAAATCAATCCAATCCAGGGGGCAAAAAAGATTTTTTCGGCACGGGCGCTCGTAGAACTGGTGAAATCGTTATTGAAAATCACAATGATTGGTACCATCACCTTCGCTGTTATCTGGTTAAGAAAAGATGACATGATGATGATGTCCCAGCGACCGGTCGAGGGGGCATTGGCTTTTTTTGGTCAAACGACTGTCATTATGGGGATAGCTTCTGCTATAGCCCTGCTGATTATTTCGGTACTGGATTACAGTTATCAAAAGTATGACTTTGAAAAAAGCATCCGGATGTCGAAACATGATGTCAAAGATGAACATAAAAATATCGAGGGCGACCCGTTAATTAAATCGAAAATAAAAGAGAAACAACGGCAAATGGCCATGCAGCGGATGATGAGCGAAGTTCCGGAAGCAGATGTTGTGATTACCAATCCGACGCATTATGCCATTGCAATTAAATATGACGAGGAAAAGGGCGACGCTCCGATTGTCCTTGCCATGGGAGTCGATTTTGTCGCGCAGAAAATAAAAGAAGTGGCGCAGGCGAATAAGGTAGTCATGGTGGAGAATCGGCCCCTGGCAAGAGCGTTGTATGATGATTCGGAAATTGGGGAAGCAATCGATGAACAGTTTTACAAAGCGGTGGCAGAAGTGCTTGCCTATGTCTACCGTATTCAGAAGAAAGTCTAGAAAGTAAGGGGGAGAAGACAAATGGCACCAAGGGATCTATCTGTTTTATTAGGCGTCATCATGATTATAATTATGCTGGTCATTCCCTTACCGGGTTGGCTTTTAAGTTTTTTAATCTTAATCAATATCTCCCTTGCTTTAATGGTCATCCTTGTGTCCATGAATATGAAAGAGGCCCTGCAATTTTCCATTTTTCCGTCTTTGTTATTATTAATGACGCTATTCCGGCTGGGTTTAAATGTGTCCACTACTCGTTCCATTCTATCCAAAGCGGATGCAGGAGGGGTTGTCGATACATTCGGTACCTTTGTCATCGGAAACAATCCACTGGTAGGTTTCGTCGTATTCATCATCCTGGTGATCATTCAGTTTTTAGTCATCACGAAAGGGGCAGAACGAGTGTCGGAAGTCGCAGCCAGATTCACCCTGGATGCCATGCCTGGTAAACAGATGAGTATCGATGCCGACCTCAATGCCGGGATGATTTCCGAACAGCAGGCAAAAGAGCGTCGGGAAAAAATAGAACAGGAAGCTGATTTCTATGGAGCGATGGATGGTGGAAGCAAGTTTGTCAAAGGAGATGCTATCGCCGGAATTATTATCGTGTTGATCAATATCATGTTTGGATTGATCATTGGAATGGTCCAAATGGATATGTCGTTCGCTGAAGCGGTCGATGTCTATATGCGCCTCACTGTTGGCGATGGTCTTGTCAGCCAGATACCAGCACTGTTGATATCTACAGCGACTGGTATTGTGGTCACCCGGGTTGCATCAAAGGGGAACCTTGGGACAGACGTCACGAATCAGTTGCTGCAGGACCCTAAAATGTTATACATAGCTGCCGGGACTATCTTTTTATTAGGTTTGACACCAATTAACTTTCTTCTGACAACAATGATCGCCTCTATTTTAGCTTTTGGAGGCTACTGGCTGTCGCGTGATCCCGAAGAAGATGAAATGGACCTGGAGGAACAAGAAGAAGAAGCGGACAGCAGTCAAATGAAATCACCGGAGAATGTCGTCAATTTAATAAGTATGGACCCTGTGGAATTTGAATTCGGTTATGGTCTTATACCGCTGGCTGACACGAATCAGGGGGGAGATCTCCTCGACCGGATTGTCATGATTCGCCGTCAGCTTGCGATTGAACTTGGCATCGTCATTCCTGTGGTAAGAATAAGGGATAACATCCAATTAAGCCCTAATGAATACCGTTTAAAAATAAAAGGAAATGAAGTAGCCCGTGGGGAGCTGATTCTTGATCATTATTTGGCTATGAGCCCAGGGGACGATGATGAGACGATTGATGGGATTGATACCAGGGAGCCTGCCTTTGGGCTTCCAGCGAAATGGGTAACCGAAGAAGTAAAAGACGAAGCTGAACTTTCCGGTTACACAGTTGTCGATCCTCCTTCCGTCGTATCTACGCATCTTACAGAAGTCATTAAAAAGCATGCTCACCAGCTGTTAGGAAGACAAGAAACACAGCAGCTAATCGATCATTTAAAAAATACTTATCCAATATTAGTGGACGAGGTAACTCCTGAACCACTCAGCATTGGAGATGTCCAAAAAGTGCTGGCAAAGCTGCTGAGAGAAAATGTATCGGTCAAAAACCTTCCAGTTATTTTTGAAACGTTAGCAGACTTCGGCAAAATGACCAACGATACCGAGCTGCTTGGTGAATATGCCAGACAGGGCCTTTCCCAGCAAATCACCGAACAGTTTTCTAATGGTAAGGCCATGAAGGTTCTGACCGTTTCCGGGAAAGTGGAAAAGTTGTTAGCTGATCATATCCAGCAGACAGAACATGGCAGCTATTTAACACTCGACCCGGATACTCAGCAAAAGATTATCCAATCTGTAGCAGAGCAGGCAGAACAACTCTCATTGCAAGAAGAGACAGCGGTTGTCCTTTGCTCACCTGCTGTCCGTATGTATTTGAAACAATTACTCGACCGGTATCTGCCTCAGGTCTATGTACTGTCTTATAATGAGCTGGAGCCAACCATAGAAGTCCAAAGTGTAGGGATGGTGAATGTGGCATGAAAGTAAAAAAATATCAGGCACGATCCATGCCGGAGGTTATGTCTCAGGTAAAAAAAGAGATGGGGAGCGACGCGGTGATTTTAAATTCTAAGGTCGTTTATCGCGGTGGTTTCCTAGGCTTATTCAAAAAAAAGAATATGGAAGTAATTGCAGCCATCGACCCTGATAACAGGGAATCTCAGCGTGAGGGGAACCCAAATCAAATTAAGGAAGAAACGAAACCGGTCCAGCCTCTTTCCCCCCCTGACAATCAATCAACGGATCTGGACGTAATAAGGGAAATCAAGGCAATGAAAAAGCTGCTTGAAAGACAGCAGCCCCAATCATTTCCTTTAGCCTCCCCTTTTCATGAAATATACGAGCGGTTAATGGAACAAGAAGTTGCCCCGGCAATTGCAGAAGAAATCATAAAAGAGTGGAAGGAACATAACAGCGATATTACACCTGAGGGTGGGATATATGAAGTTATCTCCTCAGCATTCAACCATTTTAATCCTCCTTTATCATTCGGGGGAATCGATTATCGTAATCAATATATTCAATTTGTCGGTCCTACTGGGGTAGGAAAAACCACTACGATTGCAAAAGTAGCCGCCCAGGCGGTATTATCAGCAAACAAAAAAGTAGCTTTTATTACCACAGATACCTATCGTATTGCTGCTATTGAACAATTGAAAACCTATGCAGAGTTATTAAATGTTCCGATTGAGGTCGCCTATTCTACTGAAGATTATATGGCAGCACGGGAGCAGTTCGCAGCTTATGATTTAGTATTGATCGATACGGCAGGTAGAAATTTTCGCGACGCTCAGTACATCAAAGAATTAAAAGAATTGATTGATTTCGGGGTGAATATGGAGACTTATCTAGTATTATCGCTGACCTCCCGATATCGGGATATGCAAGTGATTTACGATCAATTTCATGAAGTACCGATTCATAAGCTGATCTTTACAAAAGCGGATGAAACGTCCACGTTCGGCAGCGCCTTTAACATGCTTTATCACAACAAAGTGGGAGCAGCCTACATTACCGATGGTCAAAATGTACCGGATGATATTCGGGGAGCCTCCATTGATTGGGTGGCATCGAGAATAGCAGGTGACAGTAATGATGCATGACCAGGCCCAGCAGTTGCGTGACCGTATGCTGAAAAAAAAGAATAGAGAAGAACATAAAGCCAAAACTCTTGCCATTATCAGTGGTAAGGGGGGAGTGGGCAAGTCAAATTTTGCCTTGAATTTCTCTATTGCCTTAAAAGAGAGACAGCAGAGAGTTTTGTTATTCGACCTTGATATCGGGATGGGTAATATCGATATCCTCATTGGGAAAAGCGCCAGCCGTAATCTTGTTGATCTGTTTGAGGGGAATGTATCTCTCAAGCATATTTTGACCAAGGGACCGGAAGCCTTGGAGTACATAGCAGGAGGCTCAGGTTTAGCCGAGCTGTTCCAATTGGATGAACATCGGTTCCATCACTTTTTAGCTGAGTTTGAAGCTATATCTAAATTCTATGATTTTGTCATTTTTGATATGGGGGCTGGCGTTACAAATGACAGTTTAAAGTTCATTTTAGCTGCTGAAGAAGCCATATTGGTCACCACACCGGAACCTACTGCGTTGACGGATGGTTATGCCATCCTTAAATATATTCATCAGCTACAGAGAAACATGAACATTTACATGCTGATCAATCGGGCTTCTGACATTCAGACTGGTAAGGAGACCCTGAATCGTTTTCAAAGGGCAGGAAAGCAGTTTCTTAATAAAGAATTGTATCCGCTTGGTATTTTACCTGATGATCCTAATGTTGGGAAAGCGGTAGTTTCTCAGGTACCATTCTTACAATTCAACCGGAAATCATCAGCTTCTCAAGCACTTTTGCAAATGACTGACCAGTATTTGGATGGGTCTATTACTATCAATCGCTTTGCAGAAAATGGGTTTGTGGATAGATTGAAACGATTGATTTCACTTCAGGGGAAGGGGGCCTGGAAATGAATCAATACCTGGATATTTTTATTGAAGAAAGTAAAGAAAATATTCAACGCATTAACGATCATCTGCTCGCCTTAGAAAAAGATCCTTTCAGCCTGAACCGAATCACTGAAGTCTTCCGTGCAACTCATACACTGAAAGGCATGGCTGCCGCAATGGAGTTTCAGCACCTGGCCATACTTACTCATTCGATGGAAAGTGTATTGGATGCTATGCGAAGCCAGGCTATTCTCATTACACCGCAGAGCATAGATGTGCTTTTAAATGCTGTAAACGATTTGGAATCCATCCTCATGAATATTGCGGAAGGCGGCCACAGAAAACTGGACATAGATGCAACTCTCCGTCAGTTAGAACTAATAGAACAAAGGGGCAGTTCTCCGGGCGGATCCAATAATGAACCTGTGTCGGAAAGTCAAACTACTTCTTTTCCTGAGAACGAATTCGAAGCTGCAGCGCTGGAAAAAATTGATCCCCCTGAGACCACTAGAGTATCTGGCCCTTTTTTTCAGAGCCAGACGAAGACAGATACATCCATTCGGGTAAAGAAGGATCGGTTAAGCAAATTGTCTCAAGTGGCGGATAGGCTGGAAAGAGAAAAAGGGAAGTTAAACCAAATTGCTGAATTAACCAATGACAAGGAATTACAGGCAGCGGTGGAACGTGTTTTAACATGCAGCACGGAATTAAAGCAGCTTACAAGTGAATTAAGGAAGGTACCAGTCGGGCAAGTTTTTGATAGATTCCCCCGGATGGTCAGGCAGTTGGCAAGAAATCTCGGTAAAAACATCAAATTAGAAGTCAGCGGTACAGAAGTCGAAATAGATAAATCGATTACCGACACTATCGGAATTCCTATTGTCCACCTGCTCCGTAATGCGATTGATCATGGCATTGAACAACCTGAGGAAAGAGAGCGTATGGGGAAAAAAGAAGAGGGCACCCTGACTCTTCGAGCTTATAAAGAAACAAGTTACATTTACATAGAAATCACGGATGATGGTGCGGGGATAAGGCGTGATGAAGTAGTGCGCAAGGCAATCAACCGTGACCTTGTCAGTGAAAATGAGGCATATCGTATGAAAGATTCCCAGCTGTTCCATTTAATGATGAGCAGTGGTTTTTCCACAGCAGATAAAGTTTCGGATGTGTCTGGTCGTGGTGTAGGGCTTGATATCGTGAAAAATACGATTGAATCCCTTGGCGGCCAAATAGACATCACCTCCCAAATGGGGGTGGGAAGTACGTTTCTTATCCGCCTGCCTTTAGGTAATGAGGGAAAAGCAGCAATTACATGAGGAGTGGACCGGATTGCAATGGTTTTGGATGGAGGTGGTTAAATAGAATGGCCGGAAATCTATTATGGAACTTAGCGTTAGCGATAGCGGGATTTTTTCTTTCTTTGTTTCTATCACTGCAAAATAATTCCCTTGATACCTCCATGATAAGAGCAGCTTTAGTGTTTGGTTGTTTATATGTGCTTGGTTACTTTTTTCGCTGGGCATTTCAGTTTATTAAACGGGAGAAGGCTCAACCAGCAGCAAGAAATAAGGAAATAAACCGTCCTCTTCCTATTAATAAAGACATCGTAGAGGATGATCAGCTATCCGAACAAGCTACGGAAGCAGTCAGACAGTTATTAAAGGAAGATTGATAACTTAATAGGCTAACTGCGATATAGATTTATAATTGAAGGAGGGAGAAGATGGCAAGTTCGTTATCGGTGGAAGAACAAGAGTTATGGAACCGTTGGCAGCTGGAGGAGAATATGGAAGCAGCCAATGAATTGATTGAGAACCATATGCATTTAGTTAATTTTCATGTGCAGCGGATTGCGGCTCATTTGCCTGCAAGTGTCAATAAAGATGATATTAAAAGTCTTGGTTTATACGGTTTATACGACGCCTTAAAAAAGTTTGATGTCCAACGCGACTTGAAATTCGATACATATGCATCTTTTCGTATTCGTGGTGCCATCATGGATGGTCTTCGAAAGGAGGATTGGCTCCCAAGGTCTGTCAGGGATAAAGCCAAAAAAATTGAACATGTTTCAGAACGACTCGAACAAAAATTACAACGACTGCCCACTGCCAAGGAAATCGGGGAAGAAACGGGATTGGAAGAAGAAGAGGTTGCTGAAGTAGTAAAGGATGCTTTATTTGCAAATATCTTATCCATGGAAGATAAGGCGAAAGATGGGAGCAATGATCAAAAGGAAGGTGTGGGATACACTTTGCCGGATAATAAATCGTTGACTCCGGAAAAAAGTCTGATCCGACAGGAAAATCATCAGGATTTAGCTGATGGGATTCGCCAGCTGAAGGAGAAAGAGCAACTGGTGATCAGTTTATTCTACTATGAAGAACTCACATTGACTGAAATCGGCCAGGTATTAGGATTGACAACGTCAAGAATTTCCCAAATACACGCCAAAGCCTTATTTAAACTCAAGAACAATCTAGGTAACCTCATAAACGCATAGTACAAGACTCAGTTTCAAGGTATGTTGTTTCCGTCACGTTAGTAACGGTTTGGAGGTCCGGGAAATCACTCGCTTTCCATGGGCGTACGGTGAGCTTCCTCGGGCTTAAAGCCCTGCGGGATCTCACCATGTACTATCCTCCCATAGGAGTCTCGCAATTTCCCGGACCTCCTTGCGTTTAGGAGAGAAACGGAAACATCGGTATATTGTTCTTCAAACAAAGAGTGCGCTATGCATGAAATGTGAGCTTTAAATCGCGTGTTTTTAATTATTCCTTTAAAGTAGACATCTACAATATGGCATGGGTTCGTTTCGCTTTTCCTTCGGTTGGGTTGGTTGGGAAACTGGGAGACTCCCGTGGGAGAAGGATCTAGGCGAGATCCCACAGGGCAATAGCCCGAGGAAGCTCGCCAGTTCCCCCACAGGAAAGCGAGTAGTTTCCCAGCCAACCCTGAGGCTATTATGGTAAAGAACCCTTGTTATGCCGAAATCAAGTCTTCGACTTTCTGGCATTTCATTGAAGAAGCCTTTTAAAGCAAGCACGGAATTAACAGAGTCAATTTATTACCATTTTAATGAGGTGATGGAACATATGACGACTTTCTTATTGGTCGTTAGTTTTTTACTCCATGGCATTATGCTCCTGGTCATTTTTGTCCTTTTTGCCAGAGTGAAAAAAGCAGAAGAGCTGGAAATGAGGCAAAAGCAGGTAGCGGGGGAAATTGAGGAGATGTTTACCGCCTACCTGCTCGAAATAAAAGAAGAGAACGAACAGCTGAAGCAATGGCTGGATGACAGCCAGAAGAAACATAAGAGTCCCCAAATTAACCAGCCAATAAGTAATGAACACGGGAAAACTGCTAAAGAAGAAACGCACTCCGATTTGAATAAGGATTTTTCCCAGCCTGTTTATAACCCGCCCCTCCCGGGAAATAATGATGTAGAGTATCAGCCTTCTTTGTCGACACGCGTAGTTGCAATGAGGAACGATGGCTATACAATAGAAGATATAGCCCGTAAAATGAATTGTGGCCAAACCGAAATTGAATTGATTTTGAAATTCCAGCCACAAAAAATGTAATAATTACTTGATTGCACCAATGGCATATGATATATTTACTTTTGGTGTCAATACACACGTCCGCAGATTCCTGCCGAGGGTGCTCTATTCCAGAGTTTCGGAAGGAAGATGAAGGGGGCGGAGGATACTAAAAAAACCAAACAGGAGGAATTAACATGTCTGTTATTTCAATGAAGCAGCTGCTTGAAGCTGGTGTTCATTTTGGACATCAAACTCGCCGCTGGAACCCGAAGATGAAAAAATATATCTTCACAGAGCGTAACGGTATCTACATCATCGACCTTCAAAAGACGGTCAAGAAAGTAGATGAAGCATTCAATTATGTAAAGGATATTGCTGCTGACGGAGGAACCATCCTTTTCGTCGGAACAAAAAAGCAAGCACAAGACACTGTACGTGACGAAGCGACTCGTTGCGGCATGTACTACATCAACCAACGCTGGTTGGGTGGTACGTTGACAAACTTCCAAACAATTCGCAAGCGTATCAACCGTCTGAAAGATATCGAGCGTATGGAGGAAGATGGAACATTTGATGTACTTCCTAAGAAAGAGGTAGTCGGACTTCTTAAAGAAAAAGATCGTCTGGTGAAATTCTTGGGCGGTATCAAAGAAATGAAGAACCTTCCTGATGCACTTTTCGTTATCGACCCACGTAAAGAACGCATTGCGATTGCTGAAGCTCATAAACTAAACATTCCGATCGTCGGAATTGTTGATACAAACTGTGATCCAGACGAAATCGATTATGTCATTCCTGCGAATGACGATGCGATTCGTGCTGTTAAATTGCTTACTTCCAAAATGGCTGACGCTGTTCTTGAAGCAAAGCAAGGCGAAGAAACTGAAATTGCAGAAGAAGCTGCACCAGCAGAAGACGCTGAAGTGGAAACTGCAACCGAGTAACAAAGGTTTCAAAGGTGATAAGAGGGTGGACCTTTTATCACCTTTTTTAAAGAGGATGTCCAAAGGCATTAGGACGTAACGATGAATATCGAGCTTCCACCCGGAGCCTGACTTCCTTTTTCTTCTTAACTAAATTGATGAAGCATACGTAAATGCTTAAATTCTAAAGGAGGAAATAACATGGCTGTAACTGCAAAAATGGTAAAAGAACTGCGTGAAAAAACTGGCGCAGGTATGATGGATTGTAAAAAAGCACTAACGGAAACGGATGGAGATATGGACAAAGCGATGGAATGGCTTCGCGAAAAAGGTATCTCTAAAGCACAAAAGAAAGCAGACCGTATCGCTGCAGAAGGTTCTGCCCACGTTGAAGTTGATGGTAATACAGCAGTATTGCTGGAAGTAAACTGTGAAACTGACTTCGTTACTAAAAACGATCAGTTTAAATCTCTTCTTCAAGAGCTTGGAAAGCACCTGCTTTCTCAAAAGCCTGCCACTGCAGACGAAGCTTTAGAGCAAAAGCTGCACGGTGAAGGAGATACTGTCCAGGAATATATCAACTCCACTATTGCAAAAATTGGTGAGAAAATCTCGCTTCGCCGTTTCACAATCCTTGATAAAACAGATAACGACGCTTTTGGCGCATATATCCACATGGGTGGTAACATCGGTGTCCTTACCCTTCTTGAAGGCAGCACAGATGAAGCTGCAGCTAAAGACGTAGCCATGCACATTGCTGCTGTTAACCCGCGTTACGTTTCTCGTGATGAGGTTTCTGAAGAGGAAGTAAACAAAGAACGTGAAATGCTTAAGACTCAAGCCTTGAACGAAGGCAAGCCTGAGCATATCGTTGAGAAAATGGTCGAAGGCCGTCTAGGCAAATTCTTCGAAGAGATCTGCCTGCTTGAACAAAGCTTTGTCAAAGATCCGGATCAAAAAGTTAAACAATTTGTTGAATCCACAAAAGGTTCTGTCAAAGGTTTCGTACGTTATGCGGTAGGAGAAGGCATGGAAAAACGTGAAGACAACTTTGCTGAAGAAGTCATGAGCCAAGTGAAAAAATAAGCATGCCTGAAAAAATAGGGGACACACGCAGTGTTCCCTATTTTCAAACATGCTACATACCATGTATATTGACAAGAACAAAAGATTATCAAACTGATAAAATAGGTATATGGAGGTTACTATGACTGCAGCTCGTTACCGTCGAATCGTATTGAAATTAAGTGGTGAAGCCTTAAGTGGAAAACAGGGGTTCGGATTAGATCCTGCTATCATCCAGTCTGTAGCGAAACAAATAAAGGAAGTTGCCGAATTAGGAGTTGAAATAGCCGTTGTCGTAGGTGGCGGTAACATTTGGCGAGGCAAAGTCGGAAGCGAAATGGGAATGGACAGAGCGAATGCCGATTATATGGGAATGCTGGCTACGGTCATGAATTCCCTGGCATTGCAGGATAGCCTGGAAAACCACGGTATTCCTACTCGTGTGCAAACTTCAATTGAAATGCGCCAGGTGGCTGAGCCATACATCCGTAGAAAAGCAATCCGTCACTTGGAAAAGAAGCGTGTTGTCATTTTTGCTGCCGGTACCGGGAATCCATATTTCTCTACGGATACTACTGCGGCACTGCGCGCTGCAGAAATAGAGGCAGATGTCATTCTAATGGCTAAAAATAATGTGGATGGCGTTTATAACGCTGACCCTAAATTCAATAAAGATGCTGAGAAATACGATCAGCTATCCTATATGGATGTACTGAACGAAGGACTTGGCGTTATGGATTCAACTGCCTCATCCTTATGTATGGACAACGATATTGCTTTATTGGTATTCTCAATAACTGAAGAGGGTAACATTAAAAAAGCAGTTCTGGGTGAAAATATCGGAACGATTGTTAGGGGGAAATAACATGTCCAACGAAGTAATCAAAGAAACGAATTCTAAAATGGAACAAGCGGTACAGGCGTATTCCCGTCAATTGGCAACTGTACGTGCAGGGAGAGCTAATCCTAACCTCTTAGACAGTGTTTATGTCGATTATTACGGTGCTTCTACTCCGTTGAACCAATTAGCACAAGTATCCGCACCAGAGGCGCGTTTGCTTGTCATCACACCTTATGATAAGTCTGCAATCGCAGATATTGAAAAAGGGATCCAAAAGGCAGACCTTGGACTGTCTCCTTCCAGTGATGGAAATGTAATTCGCATTAACATTCCAGCATTGACTGAAGAACGTCGTAAAGATCTTGTTAAAGTTGTTGGGAAATATGCAGAAGAAGCGAAAGTCCAAATTCGTAATATTCGTCGTGACAGTAATGATAAGCTGAAGAAGCTTGAAAAAGACGGCGAACTTACGGAGGATGAATTACGATCTTTCCAGGACGATGTCCAAAAAGCTACCGATAACCACGTGGCGAAAGTCGACGAACTTTCCAAAAACAAAGAAGCAGAAATCCTGGAAGTATAAAGGAAGGGCAAAGTGTCTATTACATTTAATAGACGCAGGATGTTTATACCTTCCGGTGTTAAAGTAAAAAGCCGCGCTGCAATTGGCGCGGCTTTCTATTTTGTCAGTCTGACCTTTTGGGTTGAGTGTAAAACTATTAAAAATGTTCCAAGCTTCGTTCCAGCTGTTTACGTAGATTACTCTTATAGAAAGTTTTGACGTTATACTTTATGTCATTATACGCTTAGGGTAGGATTATAGTATAATAAATAAGATAAGTATCCTTATTGGAGGATGTCGAAATGCCAATCAAAATTCCATTTACAAAAATTAAATCAAAGCCTGAAGAACAAACGCCTGATTTAGATTACGATCATTTACCATCTCACGTAGCTATTATCATGGATGGAAATGGAAGATGGGCAAAAAGCAAAGGTCTTCCAAGAATAGCAGGACATAAAGAGGGCATGAATGTAGTAAAGAAAATTGTCAGGCACGCTTCGAACCTGGGAATTGAAGTGTTGACGCTATACGCCTTTTCTACGGAAAACTGGAAGCGTCCGAAGACAGAAGTCGATTTTCTTATGAAATTACCAATGGAATTTTTAAATACATATCTCCCGGAACTGATAGAGAAAAACGTACGTGTTGAGACTATCGGTGATTTCGAGAGATTGCCTCACCATACAAAGAAAGCTGTTCAGGAAGCGAAGGACCGTACGTCACAAAATACAGGCCTGGTGTTGAACTTTGCACTGAATTATGGAAGCCGTTATGAAATGGTGAAAGCTGTCAAACAAGTAGCAGACGAAGTGCGGGATGGGGACCTGGTTCCTGAGGATATCGATGAGGCCTGTATTTCCGAACGCCTGTATACGGCAAACCTGAAAGAGCCAGACTTACTGATACGTACAAGCGGCGAGCAGCGTCTAAGCAACTTTCTATTATGGCAACTAGCGTATAGTGAGTTTTGGTTCACAGATGTATACTGGCCTGATTTTGATGAAACATATTTTGAAAAAGCGCTGTACGACTATCAGAATAGAAAACGTCGCTATGGCGGGATATAAGGTGTTGAAGTAGCATGAAACAAAGAACGATTACAGCAATTGTCGGAGCACTTATATTTCTCCCTTTAATCATTCTGGGAGGGTGGCCATTTAAAATATTCGTCTATTTGATAGCTAGTATAGGAATATTGGAATTGATCCGAATGAAAAAGATTTCCCGATATTCCATTCCTTCTATACTGACGCTTTTGTTAATGTGGGCATTAATGTTTCCTTTCGGTCAAATATTCGGTATCGAAGAAGATGTCGTAACTAAATCTGAACTTACATTAGTTGCGGTATTATTGTTACTTAGCTATACCGTCTTAGTAAAAAACCGGTTCACTTTTGATGATGCAGGCTTTCTTCTGATTTCTGCCATCTATGTAGGAATGGGCTTCCATTACTTAATGGAAACACGGGATAGTGGTCTGGAGTATATCTTTTACGCTTTATTTGTCATTTGGGCAACGGATACAGGGGCATACTTGTTCGGACGCTCTTTCGGCAAGCATAAGCTGTGGCCGAAGATCAGCCCCAAAAAGACAGTGGAAGGTGCAGTCGGTGGCATTGTACTGGCCTGTATTGTAGCGCTCGCCTTTCAGCTTTTCTATCCGGTACACTCATCTACCATCGTTGTGTTGATTGTAACCGTAGTTGTATCTTTTTTTGGCCAGATTGGAGATCTTGTCGAATCTGCCTTTAAACGTCACTATGCAGTAAAAGACTCTGGCAGTATTCTTCCAGGTCACGGTGGTGTACTCGACCGGTTTGATAGTTTAATTTTCATTTTACCTGTATTACATTTCATAAATTTCATTTCATAGCATTCAATAGAAGTGGGAGAGATTTATCATATGAAGCAAATTACGTTGCTCGGGGCCACTGGATCCATTGGCATCCAGACGCTGGAAGTCATTCGGCTGCATCCTGATCATTTCTCGGTCTATGCGCTTGCTTTTGGCAAAAATATTGAAAAAGCATTACCGCTGATCAAAGAATTTTCACCAAAAGTAGTCGTCGTCCAGGATAAAACGATTAAAGAACAAGTGGAAAGTGAATTCCCTGCTATCCAAGTATTACTGGGAACGGAAGGTATGATTGCAGCAAGCACAGCAGCTGATGTGGATGTGCTGGTCAATGCTGTCATGGGCAGTGTAGGTCTTCCGGCAACCCTTGCGGCAATTGAAGCGCAGAAACTCATTGCCATTGCTAATAAAGAAACGCTTGTAACAGCAGGCCATCTGGTAATGGAAGCAGCTAATAGATATAACGTGGATCTTTTACCAGTGGACAGTGAGCATTCTGCAATTTTTCAAAGCTTGAATGGGGAAAGACCGGATACGATTGAACGTCTGGTTTTGACAGCTTCCGGTGGAAGTTTCAGGGACAAGACAAGGGAAGAACTGAAAGGTGTTACGGTAGAAGATGCCTTGAATCACCCGAACTGGAGCATGGGAGCCAAGATTACGATTGATTCCGCTTCGATGATGAATAAAGGATTGGAAGTAATTGAAGCGCACTGGCTCTTTGATATACCTTACGAACAGATTGATGTTATACTTCATAGAGAGAGTGTCATTCATTCCATGGTTGAATACAAGGATAGAAGTGTCATTGCACAATTAGGTACACCGGACATGAAAGTTCCGATTCAATATGCACTCACTTACCCGGACCGTCTTGATTTATCCATGACCAAACGGTTAAACTTAGAAGAAATTGCAACCTTGCACTTTCAGCCGATGGATTATGAACGTTTTCGCTGTTTGAAGTTAGCATTTCAGGCAGGAAAAGAAGGTGGGTCGATGACTACCGTTCTAAATGCCGCCAATGAGCAGGCTGTTGAACTATTCCTGAAAGGGAAAATCTCGTTTCTGGATATAGAGACCTTGATTGAACAAGCTTTAGAAAGCCACCAGACCATTGACAAGCCTGATTTAGACACGATTCTAGCGATTGATCAGGAAACAAGAAGCCAGGTGTGCTCGTATTTAAAATAAAACCCTGTTAAATGTTGTTGTTGATAGTTTCAGTCTTTCCTGTGTCTGAGTTTGACTTGGTAACTATCAATAGAAAGATTTAACAGCGATGAAAAAGGAAGGTGCTTCTTTTTGACGACTGTTATTGCTTTTATACTCATGTTCGGTGTTCTTGTATTTGTGCATGAGTGGGGCCATCTGATCTTTGCCAAGAGGGCAGGGATGCTTGCAAGGGAATTCGCGATCGGCTTCGGTCCGAAAATATTTGCCTTCACGCGAAATGAAACGCTATATACCATTCGTCTGCTCCCTGTCGGCGGTTATGTAAGAGTCGCAGGAGAAGACCCGGAAATCATCGAATTGAAAGCAGGACATCACGTTGGTTTGGAATTCAATGATCAAGGCAAAGTCAATAAGATCATTGTCAATAACAAATCCAAACATCCAAACGCGCGTGTGATCGAAGTGGAAAAAGCGGACCTCGACCACCGCCTGGTTATCGAAGGATATGAAATTGATGAAGATGAAAAGCTGTTTTTTGAAGTAGATCCTAAAGCCTTCTTTGTAATGGATGAGAAGGAAACACAAATTGCCCCATATAATCGGCAATTCGCATCCAAAACGGTAGGTCAGCGTGCCATGCAGCTGTTTGCTGGTCCGATGATGAACTTTGTCTTAGCGATTATCATCTTTTTCATCCTCGGTTTCATCCAGGGGGTTCCGGTAAACGAAGCACAAATCGGAAATATCGTCGAGGATACACCTGCGGAGCAGGCAGGTTTGCAACAAGGGGATAAGATTGTCGCCATTGAAGGCCAGCAGGTAGCAACCTGGGATGAGTTTACTGAAATTGTGAGAAACAACCCGGATACAGAGATGGATTTTACTGTAATAAGGAATGGACAAGAGCAGGAATTTTCCGTTACACCGGCAGCAATTGAACAACAGGATGTTAAAATAGGGCAAATTGGTGTTGAAAGGGCCTTTGAGGATTCCTTCCTGAAAACGATCCAATTTGGTTTCACACAAACCTATGATTGGACGGTGCTGATTCTCACCAATTTAGGGAAGCTGGTAACCGGCCAGTTTTCACTGGATATGCTGTCTGGGCCTGTGGGCATTTATGATGCCACAGACAAAGTTGTGCAGACCGGTATCATCAATTACCTGATGTGGTCGGCAATATTAAGCATTAATCTTGGTATCGTCAACCTGCTGCCATTGCCAGCACTTGATGGTGGACGGCTTTTATTCGTGGGAGTTGAAGCAATTAGAGGAAAGCCGATTGATCCACAGAAAGAAGGCGTGGTGCACTTTATTGGTTTTGCACTGCTAATGCTATTGATGCTGGTAGTAACCTGGAATGATATTCAACGCCTATTCCTCTGATAACTGATCTTCTGTTACAATAGAAAGAGGAAAGCAGGTTTTATCAGTAACGAAACGAATGCAAAGTCTGCTGGAAGTGGAGGGTTTACTACCCTTTACTTCCAGTTTTCTATCACGTAGTAATGAATAGGGGTGTTTTATTATGAGGCAAAGTGAAATGTTATTACCGACTTTACGTGAAACCCCAGCCGATGCTGAAATAAAAAGCCACCAGCTTTTAGTCAGGGCAGGCTATATTCGCCAGATTGCATCTGGTGTGTACAGTTTCTTACCGATCGGTCGCAGAGTGTTGCGTAAAGTAGAAGATATCGTCAGAGATGAAATGGAAAAAGCGGGAGCTCATGAGATGCTTATGGCTGCTTTACAGCCAGCTGAACTGTGGAAAGAAACGGGTCGCTGGGATACATTCGGTCCAGAGCTGATGCGCCTTCACGATCGTCATGAACGGGAATTCGCACTAGGTGCAACTCATGAGGAAGTAATTACAAGCATTGTCCGTGATGAAGTGAAAAGCTATAAAAAGCTGCCACTTACTGTTTATCAAATTCAAAATAAATTCCGTGATGAAAAGCGTCCGCGTTTTGGATTACTCCGGGGCCGCGAGTTTTTAATGAAAGATGCCTATTCTTTCCATGATTCTTTCGAAAGCCTTGATGGTACATATCAAAGATTATTCGATGCTTATTCCAACATTTTTCGTCGCTGTGGTTTGAATTTTCGGGCGGTAATAGCAGACTCAGGTGCAATGGGCGGTAAAGACACCCATGAATTCATGGTGTTGTCAGAAGTCGGTGAAGATACAATCGCATATTCGGATACTTCCCGCTATGCCGCAAACATAGAAATGGCACCTGTCATCACCGAGTATGAAAAGTCGAATGAAACTCCGAAAGAGATGGAGAAAGTAGCCACTCCTGACCAGAAGACGATGCAGCAAGTTGCTGATTATCTCGGCCATGGATTGAATCAGGGCTTGAAATCGATCATGTTCAAAGTGGACGACCGGTTTGTTATGGTCGTTACCCGCGGAGACCATGAAGTAAATGATGTAAAGCTGAAAAACCTGTATGATGCCAGTCTGATTGATCTTGCTTCCGAAGAGGATACAAGAAAGCTGATGGGCGCAGGGTTCGGCTCCCTCGGTCCTGTAGATGTACCGGAGGAAGTAGAAGTGGTTGCTGACTTTGCGGTTGAAGCGATGGTCAATACGACCTGTGGAGCTAATGAAGAAGGATACCACTATGTCAATGTGACACCGGGTAAAGATTTCTCTATCGATAAATATGCTGACTTGCGTTTTATTAAAGAAGGCGACCCTTCGCCAGATGGAGAAGGCAAAATCAAGTTTGCCCGAGGTATTGAAGTAGGACATGTCTTCAAATTGGGTAAGTTCTACGCCGAGAAAATGGATGCTTCCTACCTGAATGACCAGGGGAAAGCGAACACGATGATCATGGGATGTTATGGCATCGGAGTATCTCGTACGCTGGCATCGATCGTGGAGCAGTATCATGACGAAGATGGAATCACATGGCCGGCAAATGTTGCTCCTTACCAGGTTCATTTATTGACATTGAACCCTAAAAAAGAAGAGCAGTCGGTACTCGGAGAAGAATTATACCAAAAGCTTCAGGCTCAGGGAATTGAAGTTTTATATGATGATCGGAAAGAACGTCCAGGTGTCAAATTTGCAGACAGCGACTTGATCGGTATCCCGCTCCGGATAACAGTCGGAAAGCGTGCTGGTGAAGGCATTGTAGAGTTCAAGGAACGTGCGACAAAAGAGCAGCTCGAACTTGAAACCGACCAGGTCATCGATCAAGTAAAAACATTCCTTGGCAAATAGGAAAAGAATTTCATCTTGATTAAGTGGATATACCCTTGCTACATTTATTATGCGAGGGTATATTTTATTGCACGGAATGAAAATCAATTGGATTAATTTAGAAAAGCGGCATTCAGTTTGTAAAGGCTGCAGATACACTGGGAGGAATCATCGTGGGAGTTTCAAGTAGAGAGAAGATGGAGTTGTTATTCGAACAGATTCAGTTTCCTGAAGAGCTGGCAGAGGAGCATATGGGAAAGAGTTCTTTAAAGAAATTGGACGTTTTTACGCAAACAAAAACGTGGCACTTTCATTTTCAACTGGAATGCCCGCTGCCTCCATCTGTTTATCAGTTATTCACAACGAAATTGCAGGAAGGGTTCAGGCATATAGCTGAAGTAGTGGACTGGACGATGCATACCGATCAACAATCGCTTGAAGAACAAGACCTGCTGGATTATTGGAAATGTTTTGTCACTACTGTTCCTCAGCTGTCTCCTGCTTATAAGGATCTTGTCTTGGAACAACAACCAGAAATAAACGGTAATAAGATTATGTTAACCTGCAGGAATGAAGCAGAGAGTCACGCTGTCAGGAAGCGGCTGCATGAACCGCTGCTCTCCTTCTGCAAAAAAGTGGGTATCACGCCTTGCACGATCACCACTAAAGTGAAAAGTCAGGAAGAAGAAATCAAGAAGTTTCAGCAGGAGCGCCAAAAAGAAGATCAATTATTTGTCCAGCAGGCCGTCAAGGAAAAAGAGGAACGGGCAAAACAACAGAGCGAAGGACAGCATGAAGGACCTGTCATGATCGGTTATAACATCCAGGAAGAACCTGATAAGATGAGCGATATCCTTGAAGAAGAACGCAGGAAAATCGTACAAGGTCACATCTTTGATGTCGAAGTAAAAGAGCTTCGTTCCGGACGTCACCTCCTGCTATTAAAAGTGACGGACTACACGGATTCCTTTTCTATCAAAATGTTCTCCCGCGGTGATGATCATGCGGAACAATTTAAGGCGATTAAAAAAGGAATGTGGATTAAAGCCCGTGGAAGTATCCAAACGGATAATTTCACTTCAGAACTGACCATGATGGCAAACGATATTAATGAAATCAAGCCATCCCTGCGCGTCGATGAGGCACCGGAAGGAGAAAAGCGAGTCGAGCTCCATGCCCATACTACCATGAGCCAAATGGATGCGCCGGTAGCCCCGGGTCGTCTGATCGAAACGGCTGCACGTTGGGGCCATGAAGCGATTGCTATTACAGACCATGCAGTAGTACAGGCTTATCCGGAAGCCCATAGTGCAGGTAGTAAACATGGGATAAAAATCATCTACGGAGTTGAAGCAAATCTCGTTGATGATGGTGTACCAATCGCTTATGAAGAGCAGGACAGGGAACTTGCGACTGATACGTACGTCGTATTTGACGTTGAAACCACGGGTCTGTCTGCTGTTTATGACAAAATCATTGAACTGGCAGCTGTAAAAGTAAAAGATGGTGACATCATCGATCGTTTTGAATCATTCGCGAATCCGCACCATCCATTATCCCAGACAACGACTGATTTAACAGGTATCACCGATGATATGGTAAAAGATGCCCCGGAAATCGAAGATGTACTAAAAGATTTCCATGAGTGGACAGGAGACTCGATCCTTGTCGCCCATAATGCCAGCTTTGATATGGGCTTCCTTAATGCAGGATACAAAAATATCGGCCTCGGGAAGTCTGAGTTACCTGTAATCGATACATTGGAACTTGCTCGTCTGTTGGTTCCGGAGCTGAAGAATCATCGGTTGAACACGTTATGTAAGTTCTTTGATATCGAACTCACTCAGCACCACCGTGCGATTTATGATGCCGAAGCAACTGGGTACCTATTATGGAAGCTTGTCAAGAAGGCACTGGAAAGAGGAATTACTAATCATAAGAACTTGAATGATTATATGGGGGAAGGGAATGCCTATCAACGCTCCCGGCCTTTCCATTGTACACTGTTAGCGACAAATGAGACCGGATTGAAGAATATCTACCGCCTTGTTTCCCATGCGCATATTGATTATTTTTACCGGGTGCCGAGAATACCAAGATCGAAATTATCCAAACTGCGTGAAGGCATCCTGATTGGCTCCGGTTGCGATAAAGGTGAAGTTTTTGAAACGATGATGCAAAAGTCGGAAGAAGAAGCAGAAAAGACCGCTGAATATTACGACTATATTGAAATACAGCCACCCGGAAACTATCGACATTTGATAGAAAAAGAGCTCGTGCAGAATGAAGCACAGATTTTTGATATTTTAAAGAAACTGGTGGCCATGGCAGAACGTCTGGGCAAGAAAGCAGTGGTTACCGGGAATACGCATTACATTGAACCGCATGAAAAGATGTACAGACAGATTCTAATATCCTCTCAGAATGGTAATCCATTGAATCGTCAAACGTTGCCAGAGGTTCATTTTAAGACAACAAACGAACTGATAGATGATTTTACATTTCTAGGTAAAGAAAAGGCGAAAGAGGTTGTTGTCACTAATACTAAGGCAATAGCAAATCAAGTGGAAGAGGTCTCTCCGGTAAAAGAGGACCTTTATACGCCTAATATTGAAGGTGCCGACCAGGAAATCAGGGAAATGTCTTACAATAAAGCGAAGAGCCTTTATGGAGATGAGTTGCCTGAACTGGTAGAGAAACGATTAGAAAAAGAATTAGACAGTATTATCGGGCACGGGTTCGCTGTCATCTACTTGATTTCTCAAAAGCTCGTGAAGAAATCGTTGGATGATGGCTATCTGGTCGGTTCCAGGGGATCGGTTGGTTCCTCTTTCGTTGCCACGATGACGGGAATTACGGAAGTGAATCCACTGCCTCCGCATTATGTATGTCCGCACTGCAGAGAGCCTGAATTTTTCACGGACGGGTCAGTGGGGAGCGGATTTGACCTTCCTGAAAAAGATTGCCCTACATGCGGGGAATCTATGAATAAGGATGGTCAGGATATCCCATTTGAAACCTTCCTGGGGTTTAAAGGAGATAAAGTCCCCGATATTGATTTGAACTTCTCCGGTGAATATCAGCCACAGGCGCATAACTATACGAAGGTGCTGTTCGGTGAAGACAAAGTTTATCGTGCCGGTACGATCGGTACGATCGCAGAAAAGACGGCGTATGGTTATGTGAAAGGATATGCCGGAGACCATCAATTGCAATATAAAAATGCGGAAATCGATCGTCTTGTCCAGGGATGCACCGGTGTGAAACGGACCAGCGGTCAGCACCCGGGTGGTATTATCGTGGTGCCCGATGATAAGGAGATTTATGATTTCACTCCAATTCAGTACCCAGCGGATGATACGAAAGCAGAATGGCGTACGACTCACTTTGACTTCCATTCCATACACGATAACCTCTTGAAGCTCGATATACTCGGACACGATGATCCGACGGTTATCCGAATGCTTCAGGATTTGAGCGGCATTGACCAGAAAGAAATTCCGGTTGATGACCCGGAAGTAATGAAAATCTTCAGTGGGCCGGAAGCGCTCGGCGTAACTGCTGATGAAATACTTTGTAAGACTGGTACGCTTGGTGTTCCGGAATTCGGCACACGTTTTGTCCGTCAGATGCTTGAGGATACCAGCCCGAAAACATTTGCGGAACTGGTCATTATCTCAGGCCTGTCCCACGGTACGGATGTATGGCTGGGTAATGCCCAGGAATTGATCAATGACGGCATCTGTACACTGCCGGAAGTAATCGGGTGCCGTGATGATATCATGGTGTATCTGATGCACAAAGGGCTTGAACCATCCCTTGCCTTTAAGATCATGGAATTTGTCCGTAAAGGGCGCGGCCTCCAGGATGAGTGGATTGAAGAAATGAAAAAACACGGGGTGCCAGACTGGTACATTGATTCCTGTAAGAAAATTAAATACATGTTCCCGAAAGCCCACGCGGCTGCCTATGTATTGATGGCTGTACGGATCGCTTACTTCAAGGTCCACTATCCAATTTACTTCTATGCTGCCTACTTTACAGTCCGTGCCAGTGATTATGAACTGGAAACCATGGTCAAGGGTGCAGATGCAATCAGGAAGCGGATTGAAGAGATTCTGGCAAAAGGAAATGACGCCTCTCCAAAAGAGAAGAGTTTACTTACTGTACTCGAGCTATCTCTTGAAATGTGTCAGCGCGGCTATTCCTTCCAGACCGTAGACCTTTATAAATCCAGTGCCAGTGAGTTCCTTGTAGAAGGAAATACATTGATCCCGCCTTTCAACGCGATCGATGGTCTTGGCACGAATGCTGCTATCAACATCGTAAATGCGAGGGAAGAAGGAGAATTCCTGTCTAAACAGGATCTGCGGGAAAGGAGCCGTATTTCAAAGACGGTTCTTGAATACCTGGACCAGCAGGGCTGCCTGGAAGGCATGCCGGAAGAGAATCAATTGTCCTTATTCTGATTGGTATGAAGGTGCTTTCTTGCATTAAAAAGGAACGTATGGTATATTTTTAATGGTTAGAAAAGTGATACGGAGGACGACGAAAGAGTGGGGCAACCCGCTCTTTCGTTTATCTTTACGGTTATTTTTCTGTTTCGATTTCGCACCTGTCTGTGCACTACACTTGCTGTAGTGCCGTATTTTTGTGGATGACTGCCTGTAACAAATGCTTACTGATTAGTTCAAAAGAATTACATGATAGGAAATGATTATATTAGAAATACTAAGGATAAGAAAAAGGAGGGAACGACATGGGTGACAATGTTATACGCTTGACAGAAGAGCTGGTTCAGCCGGTACTCGAAGAGATGAACCTGGAGCTCGTCGACGTTGAATTCAAAAAAGAAGGAAAGAACTGGTTCCTTCGTGTATTTGTAGATAAGGAAGATGGCGTAGACATCGAGGAATGTGGGTATGTATCTGAACAGCTTAGTGAAAAGCTGGATGACGTGGATCCGATAGAATTCCCTTATTTTCTCGAAGTAGCATCGCCGGGGGCGGAACGGCCTTTGAAAACCAAACAAGCGTTTGAAAAGAACGTCGGCCGCCGTGTCCATGTAAAGCTATATGAACCGATGAGTGGCGAAAAAGAATTTGAAGGTGATTTGACTTCCTTTGAAAATGAGGTCGCCACCATTACTTACAAAATTAAAACAAAGACAAAAACAGTTGAAATTCCGTACGATAAGATTGCTAAAGCCCGTTTAGCAGTGAGTTTCAATTAAAGGGGGAGAAGATAGTTGAGCAACGAACTTTTTGATGCTATCCATTTTTTAGAAAAGGAAAAAGGCATTGATAAAGATGTATTAATCGACGCTTTGGAAGCTGCCTTGATTTCGGCGTATAAAAAGAACTTCAATTCAGCTACCAATGTTCGTGTAGATTTGAACGAGGATGCAGGAACCATGAAAGTTTACGCCCGTAAAACGGTAGTAGATGAAGTGGATGACCCGCAGGAAGAGATTTCAACAGAAGAAGCAAAAGAAATCAATCCTAATTATGAATTGGAAGATGTTATCGAAGTAGAAGTCACACCAAAAGATTTCGGCCGTATTGCTGCACAGGCAGCCAAACAAGTGGTGACACAGCGCGTACGTGAAGCGGAACGCGGAGTCATTTATGGTGAATACAGTGATCGGGAAGAAGATGTTATGACAGGGATCATCCAACGGAAGGATCCTCGCTTTATCTATGTGAACCTTGGTAAAATTGAAGCCCGTCTTCCAGAAGCGGAACAAATGCCGACAGAGACCTATGAAGTCCATGATCGCCTTAAGGTATTGGTTACGAAAGTCGAAAATACCAATAAAGGGCCACAGATTTATGTTTCCCGTACCCATCCAGGCCTATTGAAACGTTTGTTTGAGATGGAAGTACCGGAGATTTTCGACGGTACAGTGGAAGTGAAGTCTGTAGCTCGTGAAGCTGGAGACAGATCCAAAATTTCCGTCCATGCGGAAGATCCGGAAGTGGATCCGGTTGGTTCCTGTGTCGGCCAGCGAGGCCAGCGTGTGCAGGCAATCGTAAATGAATTGAAAGGCGAAAAGATAGATATTGTGCAGTGGTCCGAGGATCCAGTGACTTACGTATCCAATGCCTTGAGCCCGTCGAAAGTGGTAAAAGTGCTGGTCAATGAAGAAGAAAAGGCTACTACTGTCATCGTGCCGGACTATCAACTGTCCCTTGCGATTGGTAAACGAGGGCAAAATGCCCGTCTTGCCGCAAAACTGACAGGATGGAAAATTGATATTAAGAGTGAATCAGAAGCAGAAGAAGAAGGCCTGTTAGATGATAATCTGCAAGAAGATGAAGCAGTTGATGCTTTTTCTGAATCTGACGAAGAACGCTTTGAATAAGGAGTGGTAATAATGGCTGCTTCAAGAAAGATTCCATTGCGTAAATGTGTCGTAACAAAAGAAATGAAGCCGAAACAACAGCTGATCCGCGTGGTACGCAACAAAGAAGGAGAAGTCTTTGTTGATCCAAGCGGAAAGAAAAATGGCAGAGGCGCCTACATTTCAAAGGATCCAAAGGTCATTGAAACCGCTCAGGATCAGGATGTCTTAAGCCGTCAGCTGAATACAAAAGTCGATCATACGATTTATGAAGAACTGAAATCAATGGCTGGAGAGCAGTAACATGCAAAAAGCATTGAATTTATTAGGACTTGCCTATCGTGCTGGCAAGTGCACGCTTGGTGAAGAACTAATCACCAGGGATATCCAGAAGAAAAAAGCAAAGCTTGTCTGGATAGCGGAAGATACCGGCTATCAGACGAAAAAGAAGCTGATAGATAAATGCAGCTTTTATAACATACCCTACTATCTTGCGGCCGACAGGGATACATTATCCCAGGCTATTGGTAAGGAGGGGAGAGTCGCGATCGCAGTTCTTGACCAAGGATTTGCGAAAAAGTTGCAATCGCTGCTCGATGAATCTATTCGGGGGTGAACGTATGAGTAAGATGCGAGTATATGAATATGCGAAGAAAAATGAAATGACAAGTAAGAAAGTGATCGATAAATTGGGGTCGTTGAATATTGAAGTATCCAATCACATGTCAACGATTACCGATGACACCAAAGCCAAGCTGGATCAGGAATTCGGGTTTGTAAAGGAAGAACAAAAACCGGCTGAACAAAAAAGTAACTCCAACAAACAGAACACACATAAACAAAATAACAAAAACAGCCAGCAAAACAAGCAAGCTAACAACAAGAAAAATTCAAACCAAAATAAGAAAAAGAGCAATAATCAGAAGAAAAACAAAAAGCAGGACCGTAAGCAGCAACAACAGCAACAGCAAAAACCTGCTTCTAAAGGGACACCGGATAAGATTCTTTTCTCTGGTACACTAACCGTTGCTGAACTGGCTGACAAATTGAACAAAGATACTTCTGAAATCATCAAAAAGTTGATGATGCTTGGAGTAATGGCAACGAAAAACCAGGATTTAGATGTCGATGCCATTGAATTGATCTGTTCAGAATATGACGTAGAAGTCGAAGAAGAAGTACAAGTAGATGAAACAGATATCGAGAACTATCAATTTGAAGACGCTCCAGAAGACTTGGAAGAGCGTCCTGCCGTTGTTACAATCATGGGCCACGTCGACCATGGTAAAACGACATTACTTGATTCCATCCGTGATACTAAAGTAACAGAAGGTGAAGCTGGAGGTATTACGCAGCACATCGGAGCCTATCAAGTGGAAGAAAACGGAAAGAAAATCACTTTCCTTGATACACCAGGTCACGCCGCGTTTACAAGCATGCGTTCCCGGGGTGCTCAGGTTACCGATATTGCAATTTTAGTAGTTGCAGCAGATGATGGTGTTATGCCACAGACTGTAGAGGCTATCAACCATGCCAAAGCAGCTGAGGTACCGATCATTGTTGCTGTCAATAAAATGGATAAAGAAGGCGCCAACCCGGACCGCGTCATGCAGGAACTCATGGAATATGAGTTGATTTCGGAGGATTTCGGTGGCGAAACCATTTTTGTCAAGATGTCAGCAGTCAAACATGAAGGCATTGATGATCTCTTAGAAATGATTGTCCTTGTATCTGAAATGGAAGAATTGAAAGCCAACCCTAACCGTCCGGCTTATGGTACAGTTATCGAAGCAGAACTCGATAAAGGCCGTGGCTCTGTTGCGACCTTGCTCGTTCAAAATGGTACATTGAATGTAGGAGATCCACTCGTAGTCGGGAATACTTTCGGCCGTGTCCGTGCAATGGTTAACGACCTTGGCCGCCGCGTAAAATCTGTCGGTCCTTCCACCCCTGTGGAAATCACCGGCTTGAATGATGTACCGCAGGCTGGAGACCGCTTCCTGGCATTTGAAGATGAAAAGAAAGCCCGTGCCATTGGAGAAGCCCGTCAGCAGAAACAAATCGAAGCACAGCGTAGTGACAAAACAAAAGTCAGCCTGGATGATTTGTTTGAACAAATCAAACAGGGGGACATTAAGGATATCAACCTGATTGTTAAAGCCGACGTACAAGGATCAGTGGAAGCACTTGCTTCTTCCCTTGAAAAAATTGATGTCGAAGGTGTTAAAGTCAATATCATCCATACCGGTGTCGGTGCTATTAATGAATCAGATATCAATCTGGCATCTGCCTCAAATGGTATCGTAATCGGGTTCAATGTCCGTCCGGATGCTAATGCTAAAAAAGCAGCAGAATCTGAAGATGTGGAAATCCGTCTGCACCGTGTCATTTACAAAGTAATTGAAGAAATTGAAGCAGCCATGAAAGGGATGCTTGATCCGGAATACGAAGAAAAAATCATCGGTCAGGTGGAAGTCCGGGAAACATTTAAAGTTTCCAAAATCGGTACCATCGCAGGTGGTTATGTCACCGATGGTAAAATTACAAGAAACTCAGGTGTGCGTATCGTACGTGACGGCGTCGTCCTCTTTGAGGGTGAAATTGACACCTTGAAGCGTTACAAAGACGATGTCAAAGAAGTGGCACAAAACTACGAGTGTGGGATTACCATCAAAAATTATAATGACATCAAAGAAGGCGACGTCATTGAAGCGTTTGTCATGGAGGAAGTTGAACGTACATGATTCTAAGCGCAGAAATCGAGTGCTTCATTTATGATGCACAATCGTTGAAGGAGAAACGTTCTGTCCTCAAGCGGATAACGACCAGGCTGCAAAATGAATTCAATGTTGCTGTAAGTGAGCTGGAACATCAGGATTTATGGCAGCGGACAGTCATCGGAATCGTGACGATTTCAAGCGACCGTGTTCAGGCAGAACGCCTCATTCAGCAAGCGTTATCCTTCATTGATTCATTTCCTGAAATTGAAAGGGCAGAAACGACCATCGAATGGTGCTGATGCTGCCTGGTCACGGAAGAGGTGGAAGAGATGAGTGATTTACGAGCCAATCGTGTTGCAGAACAAATGAAGAAGGAACTCGGAGACATTATCAGTAAGAAAATCAAAGACCCTCGCGTCGGTTTTGTTACGGTTACAGATGTAGATGTCACCGGTGATCTTCAACAAGCGAAAGTTTATATCTCTGTATTAGGCGATGACAAGCAACAGCAAGACACATTACTTGGATTAGCAAAGGCAAAAGGGTTCATCCGTTCCGAGATCGGAAAAAGAATCCGCCTTCGCAAAACGCCAGAGATTGCTTTTGAATTTGATGAAGCAATTGAACGTGGTAATCGAATTGAAGAAATTTTACGCGATTTGAATGATACAGATAGCAAATAATCAAGACGAGACTGTCCTTTTCAACCTGCTCTTTTGCCCTTATGTACAGTTGCCTGAGGAACACACTGTATCAGGAAGGACATAGAGAGGATATAAAAGTGACAGTCTTTTCTTTTTGATAAGGCCTGTTAAATCTCGGGTTGATTTTACATTGAAGACTATAAAATGAGTAAAAAGCAAAGTTTTATTTACAACACACTAAAAGGCACCTTGGGGATAAGGAACACTGATCCGGGTAATACACGGGTCCGTTAACCTTCTTGATAGCTGGGTGGCGGGGAAACGGTGAGACTCCCGTGGGAGAAGGACCCAGACGAGACCCCGCAGGGAGTGAAACGACCGAGGAGGCTCGGTGGCTCCCCCACAGGAAAGCGAACCGTTTCCCAGCCGCCCTTACTACAGATTCAGTAACGGACCCCAAAATATCTCGAAATTAAGTCTTCGACTTTTTGGGTCTTTAATTGGATAAAATCAATAATATTTTACAGAGCTTTTTTTACTTTAAAATAAGATAGCGAGGTGGATATAGTGGACGGTATACTGCCAGTTTGGAAGCCAAAGGGCTGGACTTCCCACGACTGTGTCATGAAGGTACGTAAAATCCTACATACGAAAAAAGTTGGACACACCGGCACCCTGGACCCCGATGTGGAAGGGGTACTGCCGCTCTGCATCGGCCGGGCAACGAAAATTGTCCCTTTTTTGACCGATACCATAAAAGTCTATGAAGCAGTCGTAACATTAGGCATGGCAACCGATACAGAGGACAGTTCCGGTGAATCAGTCGAAACGAAAGAAGTTGCTGAAGTGTTTGATGAAAAGGAAGTCAAAGGAGTTTTACAGACTTTTCAAGGAGAAATTAAACAAATCCCTCCGATGTATTCTGCGGTCAAAATAAAAGGAAAAAAACTGTACGAATATGCAAGAGAAGGGAAAATAGTTGAACGTCCAGCCCGTGAGGTTTATATTCATAATATAGAAATGATGGGAACGATCAATTATGAAGACGGGAAAGCGAGCTTTCCTTTTCGAGTAGTTTGTTCTAAAGGCACCTATATCCGAACATTATGTGTCGATATCGGAAAAGCTATCGGATATCCAGCACATATGTCATTCCTTGAACGCACCCGTACGGGCGATATTAGAAAAGAAGATTGTTATCAGATAGAAGACATCGAGAAGCTGGCTGAACAGGAAGCCTATGACCAACTGCTGCTGCCGCTTGAAAGAGGATTGAATCATTTGGATTCCTGGCAGGTTGATAAAGAAACAAGCGAGAGGATCCAGCACGGCCAAGTCCTCCCGGCTCCGGCACAATCTTTTGAACGTGATATTTTTCAAGTCAAATATCAGGATAAGGTACTGGCAATCTATCAATTCCATCCGGAAAAGCAAGGCAAAGTAAAGCCGGTACGAGTTTTTTGATTCGTGCTTTATCTGTAATAAAAGTAGGTGAACATCGTGAAAATTACCGAATTGAAATATCCCCATGACTTTAATAAAGAAAATTTCCCTCCTTCTGTTCTGGCCCTCGGCTTTTTTGACGGCGTCCATAAAGGCCATCAGGAGCTGATTAGTACTTCAGTGGAAAAGGCAAGGGAAACGGGACTAAATAGTGCTGTGATGACATTTTACCCTCATCCCTCCGTTGTGTTGAAAAAACAGGAACAGCACGTTGCCTACATTACTCCTATGCGGGAGAAGCAGCAAGTTCTTGAGGAACTGGGCGTCGAGCAATTGTTCATTGTTAAATTTGACGAACAGCTGGCTGATCTATTGCCCCAGGAATTTGTTGATCAATTTCTCATTCAATTGAATGTACGGCATGTTGTGGCAGGTTTTGATTACAGCTATGGAAGGATGGGGCGTGGGAACATGGAAACACTGCCGTTCCATTCCAGGGGAATGTTTGACCAGACAGTGATTGATAAAGTGGAAGATCATGGAGAAAAAATCAGCTCTACCCGTATTCGCCGTGAATTGAAGCAAGGGAATATGTCAGAGGTAGCCAGGCTGCTCGCTCGTCCTTTTTCTACGTACGGGAAGGTAGTACAGGGAGATCAGCGAGGGAGGACCATTGGTTTTCCAACAGCAAATATAGCATTGAACGAAGATTACCTGCTGCCAAAGGTAGGGGTTTATGCTGTCCGTGTAAAATATAAGGGTAAACTTTATCCAGGTATGGCCAACCTTGGATTTAAACCGACTTTCAACGAGGAAAAAGAGAAGCCTAATTTAGAAGTATATATCTTTGATTTTTCCGGAAATATTTATAACGAAGGACTCGATGTATACTGGCATGCGTTCATCCGTGATGAAAAGAAGTTCAACGGGGTCGAAGCACTTGTTGAACAATTGAAACAGGATGAAAGACATATCCGTCAATTTTTCATAGAGAACATGAACTAATCCTTGCATTTTTGCAGCAAAAGTTGTACCCTTAAATACGGAACCTTCGCTTGGCAACGCGTTCCTCCAACGCTTGCTCGGGGAAAGGGAATTTTTATAGAAATCCAGGAGGTGTAGCCGAAATGGCAATCACACAAGAACGTAAAAACGAAATCATTAATGAGTATAAGACTCATGACAACGACACTGGTTCTCCAGAAGTACAGATCGCTGTACTAACTGAGCAGATCACCAGCTTGAATGAACATTTGCGTACGCATAAGAAAGACCATCATTCTCGTCGTGGTTTGTTGAAAATGGTAGGTAAGCGTCGTAACCTTTTGAACTACCTACGTAAAAATGATGTTACACGTTACCGCGAGTTGATCAAGAGTCTTGGCTTGCGTCGTTAATGGTAAAGACAAAAAGCGGGAGTTACTCCCGCTTTTTCTGTATGTTTGCATACATAAAGGTACAGCTGGACGCTGTACACTTTAAATTCATGTATATTCCCGAAGCAGACAGCTCATGCTTTTTATAGAAATAGGAAAAGCTAATGAGCATACAGGCTATACAAGGAATCGTGTTCACTTAACAGTTGTTATTGAGAGGAGTATTAAAAGTTATGGCAGAAGAAAAGCAAATTTTTTCGATCGAAGTTGGCGGTCGGACTTTCTCCATCGAAGTAGGAGAATTAGCCAAGCAGGCTAATGGAGCCTGTATGGTACGCTACGGTGATACATCCGTTTTATCCACTGCGACTGGATCTAAAGAGCCGAAAGATCTACCTTTCTTTCCGTTGACTGTCAATTATGAAGAACGTCTATATGCAGTCGGAAAAATCCCAGGTGGGTTCATTAAAAGAGAAGGACGCCCGAGTGATAAGGCAGTGCTTGCCTCCCGTTTGATCGACCGTCCAATCCGTCCGATGTTCCCGGATGGTTTCCGTAATGATGTACAGGTCATCAGCACCGTAATGAGTGTCGACCAGGATTGTTCTTCAGAAATGGCAGCCATGCTTGGTTCATCATTATCTTTAGGCATTTCAGATATCCCATTCGCCGGTCCGATTGCTGGAGTGATTGTCGGACGTATTGATGGAGAGTTTGTCATCAACCCGACAACAGATCAGCAGGATAAAAGTGACATCAACTTGACGGTTGCTGGTACGAAGGATGCTGTTAACATGGTAGAAGCGGGAGCATTGGAAGTTCCTGAAGAAGACATGCTGGAAGCAATCATGTTTGGGCACGAAGAAATCAAACGTCTGGTGGCATTCCAGGAAGAAGTGATTGAAGCAGTAGGAAAAGAAAAGATGGAAGTGACACTGGTTGACCTCGACCAGGAATTGAAACAGCAGCTGGAAGCTGACGCCAAAGATACTATGGTTAATGCTATCCAGACACACGAAAAGAAAGCCCGCGAACAAGCGATCGATACGGCTAAGAAAGATATTATCGCCAGCTACGAAGAACAGGAAGCTGATGAAGATACAATCAAGAAAGTAAAAGCTATTTTAGATGATATGGTGAAAGAGGAAGTACGCCGATTGATTACAAAAGAAAAGGTACGTCCAGATGGCCGTAGTCCTGAAGAAATCCGGCCACTGTCCTCCCGTGTTGGTGTCTTGCCTCGCACTCATGGGTCCGGACTTTTCACACGTGGACAAACGCAGGCACTGAGTATTTGTACACTGGGACCACTGGGTGATGTTCAGATTCTTGATGGATTGGACCTGGAAGAATCCAAGCGTTTCATGCATCATTACAACTTCCCGCATTTCTCTGTAGGTGAAACAGGGCCGATTCGTGGACCTGGACGTCGTGAAATTGGACATGGAGCTTTAGGTGAACGTGCATTGGAAGTTGTCATACCTTCAGAATCAGACTTTCCTTATACGATCCGTCTGGTATCAGAAGTTCTTGAATCTAATGGCTCTACTTCTCAGGCAAGTATCTGTGCAAGCACATTAGCTATGATGGACGCAGGTGTACCGATCAAGGCACCTGTAGCTGGTATCGCTATGGGGCTCGTGAAATCTGGTGTAGATTATACGATTCTAAGTGATATCCAGGGAATGGAAGACTTCCTTGGCGACATGGACTTTAAAGTGGCAGGTACATCAAAGGGTGTCACTGCACTTCAGATGGATATTAAAATTGAAGGACTTTCCCGTGAAATTCTGGAAGAAGCACTGACTCAGGCGAAGAAGGGCCGTATGCACATTTTGGAAAGCATGCTGTCTACAATCCCTGAATACCGTCAGGAGCTTTCTCAGTATGCGCCTAAGATACTGACGATGCAGATCAAACCGGACAAAATCCGTGATGTTATCGGGCCAAGTGGAAAGCAGATCAATAAAATTATTGAAGATACCGGAGTCAAAATCGACATCGAGCAGGATGGTAAAGTATTCATTTCTTCTACGGATGCAGAAATGAACTTGAAAGCGAAACAGATCATCGAGGATCTCGTTCGTGAAGTGGAAGTCGGTGAAGTATATGAAGGAAAAGTGAAGCGGATCGAAAAATTCGGTGCCTTCGTTGAACTTTTCAAAGGGAAAGACGGTCTTGTACACATCTCAGAAATGGCTGAAGAACGCATCGGAAAAGTGGAAGATGTTGCAAAAATCGGTGATATTCTGAAAGTGAAAGTCAAGGAAATCGACAACCAGGGACGTGTCAACCTTTCCCGCAAAGCTGTACTGATTGAAGAAAAGAAAAAGCAGGAAAAAGAAAATAGTGATGCATAAATGAAAAGAAGCTGGACATCCAGTTTCTTTTTTTACATTAAAAAGGTTTAAAGGTATTAGAAAAACTTAGGCTTTCACCATAAAGACTTGGCGAATAGCTGTTTTTTTAAAATGCTTAATATAAGTTCTAACTCGTCCTTTCTGTCCATAAGTTAACGATAAGGGGGAGTTTGTAATGAAATGGAGATACATAGGAATAAGCGTCATAGCTTTGATCATCATCTATTTTTCCATGTCCGCAAGACCTCTCTCTTACACCCAGGTGTTTGCTCCGTTAACTGCATCTGTGGAAACCACAGACCTCTATAAACAAATTGAAGCCAAAAAAGGAGATTATGATTTACCCGCCCAAGACGCCTATATCGATAAAGTGTGGAAGAAAACACCTGGACTCGAAGGCAGGAAGGTGAATGTGAAGAAGTCCTATGAGAAAATGAAAAAAATGAATACTTTTGATGAAGATAAATTGGTCTACGATGCAGTGCCAACCAAAGTATCATTAGAAGATCTGCCTGCCTCTCCCATCTACCGCGGTCATCCTGAAAAAGAAATGGTTACATTTCTTATCAATGTGTCGTGGGGAGAAGAGCATATTCCGAATATGTTAAAAACTTTGAAAGAAAAAAAGGTAAAGGCTAACTTCTTCATCGATGGACAATTTGCTGAGAAAAACCCTGACCTGGTCAAGATGATTAAAGAGGAAGGTCATATCATTGGAAATCATGCATACAATCACCCTGATATGAGTAGAATGGACAGTGGTCAAATACAAGAGCAAATAGAAAGGACCAACCAGGTCATCACATCGCTTACAGATGAAACCCCAAAATGGTTTGCTCCACCTTCAGGAAGCTACAACAAGGCGGTAGTGGATACAGCAGCTGCATTGGACATGGAAACCATTTTGTGGAGCGTTGATACCGTTGATTGGAAAAAGCCAACCCAGCAAGTTATGGTGCAGCGAGTGGTTTCAAAAATCCACCCTGGAGCAATGGTTTTGATGCACCCAACCCATGTAACTGCTCAAAGTCTCGATGAAATGATTGATCAAATCAGGGAGAACGGGTTAAAAGTCAGTGACATTGAATCTTTATTGAGTGAATCAAGATAAAAGAAGGAGTGGCAGCTGATGAGGTTCAAAAGTTTGAGCGGCAAAGAAATCGTCGATGTATCCAGCGGTACGAAACTTGGGATATTAGGGCAGACCGATTTAGAGATAGATGAAAAAACAGGGGAAATCAAATCATTCGTGATACCGGAATATAAGTGGTTCGGAGTTAAATCCGGCTACGAAGGCCACCGGATAACCTGGAATGAAATTATCCGTGTCGGAGAAGACATGATCCTGATCCAGCCAAAAAAAGGATAAGAGATTCTTATATAAGGATAACTAATAGAGGTGCCGATCGATTAACGATCGGCACCTTTTTATTTTTTTGCAAAACCTTACTTATATATTGATGCAGCCAGGAGAAGATGTATCTTTTTTAACGTCATAAACTTCAACTTATTCCACTAAAGGACCTCCACACCGTTACTACCGTAACGGAAACAAACTATCTCGAAACTGAGTCTTCAAGAAAAGGGAGCTTATTTGTAATATCACCCCTGAGTAAAGCCTCTATTATTTTTGTTATGTTTCTTCATACTTTTTTAAAATTTATGGTAATCACAGACTTTTCATCTTTCACATTTACAAGTGATACAAGGAACGAACAATCCGCTCCTACATAGGATAGAGGGAGAACGTGAAGCACCAATGCAAAAGGAGGTGTCCGGTATGCTGACCGGATGGAATGTGGCAATCCTCGGCGGGGATGCAAGACAAATCGAAATGATCCGCAAGCTGAGTGAATGGGATGCCTCACTTCACTTAGTAGGCTTCGACCAACTAGATTACGGCTTCACCGGAGCAAACCATATCGATATGGATGATGAAGAAGTAGAAAAATTTGACGTTGTCATTCTTCCTGTGGCGGGGACAGATGAAAACGGCAATATTGATAGTATCTTTTCTAATCAACAAATGGTGCTCGATGAAGATTGGGTGACACGGACAAAAGACGACTGTATCTTCCTGACAGGTATAGCCAATAATTATTTAACTGATTTACTGGATAAGACGGAGCGTAAGATGGTCCCTTTACTATCCCGTGATGATGTAGCGATTTATAATTCTGTCCCTACAGTAGAAGGGGCAATCATGATGGTTATTCAAAATACTGATTTCACTATACATTCTTCCAGAGTCCATGTCCTTGGCTTAGGAAGAGTGGGAATGAGTGTCGCGCGTGCTTTTCATGGTCTTGGAGCAAAAGTACATGTAGGAGTAAGAAAACCAGCCCATTACGCAAGAGTGCAGGAAATGGGGTTAGTTCCGTTCTATTTAAATAGCTTAGAAAAAAATGCTGAAAACAGCGACATCATGATCAACACAATCCCAGCTCCGATAATAAACGCTTCCGTAATCAGAAAAATGCCCAGTCATACGTTCATCTTAGATTTGGCGTCTAAACCAGGAGGAACAGATTTCCGCTATGCAGAGAAACGTGGCATAAAAGCGATCATCGCCCCTAGCCTCCCGGGAATTGTAGCTCCTAAAACTGCCGGCAGGATATTAGCGAACACCGTTTCGCAGATTTTAAAAGATTACAAGCGAAAGGATGGAGAATCTAAATGAGTCTTTCAGGGAAAACGATCGGCTTCGGATTGACGGGATCACATTGTACGTATGACGCTGTCTTTCCAGAAATCAAGCGATTAGTGGATATGCAAGCGACAGTGATACCGATTCTCTCCTATACAGTACAAAAGACGGATACCAGGTTCGGGGATGCGACAGACCATTTGAAAAAGTTGAAGGAATTGACCGGTGAAGAACTGATCATGACAATTCCAGATGCCGAGCCGTTAGGACCTAAACGTCCTCTCGACTGTATGGTAATTGCTCCACTTACAGGTAATTCCATGAGCAAAATGGCTAATGCATTGACAGATTCCCCGGTATTGATGGCTGCCAAAGCAACATTAAGGAATGGAGGACCGGTAGTTCTCGGTATTTCCACGAATGATGCCCTGGGGCTTAACGGAGCCAACCTGATGCGGTTGATGGCTACGAAGAATATCTACTTTATCCCTTACGGGCAGGATGACCCATATAAAAAACCGAACTCGCTTGTCGCAGATATGACAAAATTACCGGAAACAGTAGAGGCAGCCATTGCTGGCAGGCAGAAACAACCCGTTTTGATCCAGCGTCATTTTGAAGATGCATAGAATATCGCTAACATCAACTCCCCTTATTATGATAGAATACAAGAAGTGACTCTATTTCAGAGAATTTTCAATTATTCAAACGAGAAAGGGGACACGGATATGAGTCAATCAAAACAATACAACGTAGCAGTAGTAGGTGCCACAGGCGCTGTTGGTCAAAAAATGATAGAAACATTGGCAGATCGTGACTTTCCAATCAAAAGTCTGAAGCTGCTTTCCTCCTCGCGCTCAGCGGGTAAGAAAATTTCTTATAAAGGTGAAGAAATTACAGTAGAAGAAGCTAAACCTGAAAGCTTTGAAGGAATTGATATCGCCCTATTTTCCGCAGGTGGTTCCATTTCTAAAAAGCTGGCTCCTGAAGCAGTAAAACGAGGAGCAGTTGTGGTGGATAATACAAGTGCTTATCGTATGGATCCAGAGGTACCGCTTGTCGTACCTGAAGTAAATAAAGAAGATATCAAAGAGCATAAAGGAATTATTGCGAATCCGAACTGTTCCACTATCCAAATGGTAGCAGCGTTGGAACCGATCAAAGATGCTTACGGATTAACCAGGGTAATCGTATCTACCTATCAGGCTGTTTCAGGCTCTGGTACAGAAGCGATTGAAGAATTGCGCGAACAATCGCAGTCCTTCTTGAACGGAGAAGAGATGAAGGCAGAAATCCTTCCAGTCAAAGGCGACGAGAAACATTATCCAATCGCGTTCAACGCGTTACCGCAAATCGACTCCTTTGAAGAGAATGGTTATACCTTTGAAGAAATGAAAATGATTAACGAAACGAAGAAAATCATGCACGCGGAAGACTTGTCTGTAGCAGCTACATGCGTAAGACTTCCGATTTTCACATCTCATGCTGAAAGTGTATATATTGAAACAGAGAAAGAAGGACTATCAGTTGAGGATCTACATCAATCCCTGAAAAATGCACCAGGCATCGTATTGGAAGACGAACCGGCGACTCAAACATATCCTACTCCGCTAAGTGCAGCAGAAAAGCGGGATGTGTTTGTAGGCAGGGTTAGAAAAGACCTGGATCAACCAAATGGTTTCCATCTTTGGATCGTCTCTGATAATCTATTAAAGGGAGCGGCTTGGAATTCTGTACAAATCGCAGAACAACTGGTTGCTAATGATTGGTTGTAATTTCTTAGTTGATGGGGTGTCAACATGAAAGTAGTAGTACAAAAATTTGGTGGAACATCTGTAAGAGATGAAGCAGGAAGAGCAAAAGCAATCGAACATATTCAGACAGCTATTGAACAAGGATATAAAGTGGTGGTCACCGTTTCTGCAATGGGCAGGAAGGGTGATCCTTACGCCACAGATTCTTTACTTGACCTCGTGGGTTTTCCTGCCTCTAATATTTCTTCCCGTGAACGTGATTTACTGATGTCATGCGGAGAGACAATTTCCTCTGTAGTTTTTTCCAATGAACTGAAACGGGCAGGTATCCATTCGATCGCATTAACCGGCGGTCAGGCTGGATTCATAACAAATGGAGATTTTACAAAAGCTAAGATTATCAAAATGGATGCTACACGTGTGGAAGAAGAACTGGATTCCCATGATGTAGTGGTTGTAGCAGGCTTCCAGGGCAGGTCGGAAGAGAATGAAATCACTACGATTGGCCGTGGAGGAAGTGACACGACAGCAGCTGCATTAGGTGCTTCCCTGCAGGCAGATTTTGTGGATATCTTCACAGATGTAGAAGGTATTATGACAGCAGATCCGCGGATTGTCGATTCGGCACGTGCTCTTGATAAGGTTACTTACAATGATATTTGTAATTTAGCCTACCAGGGTGCAAAAGTGATTCATCCAAGAGCAGTTGAGATTGCCATGCAGGCGGAAGTGCCAATCCGGGTCCGTTCTACTTACTCGGTTGATGAAGGCACACTCGTCACTTCCTCTCGTGAGTCGGAAGCTGGAAAGGATATCCCGGATCGACTGGTGACAGGAATTGCACATATATCCGGAATAACACAAATTCGTGTCCTTGCTAAAGAAGAACCATATCAGCTGCAGTCGGAAGTATTTAAATCCATGGCCGAAGCTGGTATATCTGTTGATTTCATTAATATTTCTCCTAGCGGGGTAGTTTATACGATTGAAGATTTATATACGAACCGCGCTGTGGAAATTTTAGAGAATCTGGGCTATACGCCTGAAGTTATCCGTAATTGTGCAAAAGTGTCGACAGTTGGCGCTGGAATGACTGGGGTCCCGGGTGTTACTGCAAAAATCGTCCATACGCTGACAGAAGCCGGCGTTCAGATTTTGCAGTCCGCCGACTCCCATACAACCATATGGGTGTTAATCCCTCAGGACGATTTAGTGACAGCTGTTAATGCTTTGCATAAAGTGTTTGAACTTGATCTTGAATAATTGTGAGTAAGAAGGGAGAAAGTGCACGATGAATTTCGGCAGAGTATTGACAGCAATGGTCACCCCATTTGACCATAAGGGTAATATAGATTTCGATAAGACAACAAAACTTGTCAACTACCTGATCAATAATGGTTCAGATGGGCTGGTCGTTGCAGGAACGACAGGCGAATCTCCAACCTTGTCATCGGAAGAGAAAGTTGCATTATGGAAGCATACGGTGGAGGTGGCGGACAAACGAGTGCCTGTCATCGCCGGCAGTGGCAGCAATGATACACATGCTTCCATTGAGTTAAGCAAAAAAGCAGAACAAACTGGTGTGGACGCTGTCATGCTGGTTACTCCTTACTACAATAAGCCGAATCAACGTGGGCTCTATGAACACTTCAAGAATATCGCCAATGGAACAAACCTCCCTGTAATGTTATATAATGTTCCAGGTCGCTCCATTGTATCAATATCTGCTGAAACAGTAATAGCACTCTCAAAGATACCTAATATTGTTGCTATTAAAGATGCAAGCAGAGATATTGAATCCATTTCAGAAATGATCGAGTCTACACCTGATAACTTCCATGTATATGGCGGGGAAGACAGTCTCACGTTGCCTATCTGCGCCATTGGTGCAGCAGGAATTGTCTCTGTATCTTCGCATGTCATTGGAAATGAAATGCAGGAGATGTTAGCAAAATTCGATCAAGGAGATGTCCAGGGAGCTGCAAAGATCCATCGCCAGCTCATTCCGATTATGAGTGAGATGTTCCGCGCTCCTTCACCTACACCTTTGAAGACAGCCTTACAAATCAAAGGCGTGGATGTGGGCGGGGTAAGACTTCCCCTTGTACCACTCTCTCCTGATGAACGAAAAAGGCTGGTAGAGCTCCTTAATGTGACGGTGTAACAAATCAGAAAGCACCGTATGTGTGATAGCATACGGTGCTTTTTTTGTTCGAAATTTTTAAGTTACACGTTATTCTAACCATCATACCTTATTTTGTATTGGATAATGCAGTCTGGTTCATACTAATCGTAAAGAAAGGGGTATGACTATGACAGAATTCAATAATCAGCCACAACAGCCACAAAAAGATCAGCCAGGAGATCAACCGAAAAAATCGGAGCTGGTAGAAAAAATCCAGCAGCTGGGACAATCCAATGTCCCTCAGGCTCCTGATTCAAATATTCATGTCCTGCCTATTATCGGTCAGGTAGAAGGACATTTGCAGCTTCCACCTCAAAATAAAACGACTAAGTATGAACATTTAATTCCCCAGCTGGTAGCAATTGAACAAAATCCTAAAATTGAAGGACTTGTTGTTTTACTGAATACCGTCGGAGGGGACGTAGAAGCAGGGTTAGCTATCTCGGAAATGATTGCATCTCTATCCAAGCCTACGGTATCCATTGTCCTTGGCGGAGGCCATTCAATTGGAGTGCCGATCGCTGTTTCAACAGATTATTCGTTCATTACCGAAACTGCTACGATGACCATTCACCCGATTAGGATGACCGGGCTTGTCATCGGCGTCCCCCAAACCTTTGAATACATGGACAAAATGCAGGATCGCGTAGTGAATTTCGTTACCCAGCATTCTAATATCGATGAAGACAAGTTCAAAGAATTAATGTTTGCGAAAGGAAACCTTACCCGTGATATCGGTACGAATGTAGTCGGACAGGACGCAGTCGATTATGGCTTAATCGATGCTGTGGGAGGGGTTAAGGAAGCGATGGAAATGTTGAACAAGGAGATCGATAAGAGAAAACCAGATGAAGAGCAGGTGATCCAGTAATGGTTCTCTATACACCCTTAAGTGAGACGGATATATTCCCAGCAGATCCAAACGCATACGATAGTACGGTTATCACTGCCTACAAACAAACTACTGTCAAAGCAACAAAGCTTGAAAATGGCAATTATCAGATCGTACAACTCCTATCTACCGATCCATCTGATTATTTACACCCGGACTATCAGCCAGGAATTCAATTTAACGCTTGAATGCCACCAAACACATGCTTGCCTGTGCTATAATGATACTGACTATTATTTGTAAAGGATGTCGCCTCTCAATGATTATTCATTTGGCCGGCATCCTTCTAATTTTCCGTATGTTGTAGGGGGAGAGTTTTTCTACTTCCTAAACAAAGCTTCATTATAGTAGATAGAGGTGACAGCATGGCAAAAAAAAGAAACAAGAAAAAACAGGCGAGGTTGAAAAAACAGTTAAAGGTAGAACTTCTTGGCCTGTTGTTTATATTGCTTGCCGTATTTGGCAGCGGGGCAAGTGCCATCAGTGATGGAGCAATTCCTGGTGGATTGGAACATATCTTACAATTCTTCTTTGGTGTATGGTATTTCGTAGCTTCCATCTTCCTGTTGGTGCTAGGATTATTTTTAATGATTAAAAGAAGATGGCCGGTATTTTTACATAAACGTATGACAGGATTTTATATCATTTTTCTTTCCACCATTCTATTCACACATATCCAGTCATTTGAGCGTATTCTTGCAGACTCCGGCCAGCCATCGATTTTGAAAACGACCTGGGAACACTATTTTGCTTATTTAGATGGAGATCTTCCTTTCGCTACGATTGGTGGGGGAATGATTGGTGCTGTTTTATTTGCACTCACATATTTTCTCTTCTCCGCTGCCGGGGCCAAGATACTTTCTGTATTTGGGATTATCATCGGCATCATTTTCTTAACGGAATGGTCACTTGGAACCTGGCTGGAAAATGTATTAGGGAAAATCACCGCTTTTACCAGTGAACAATGGAATTCAATAAAAACGAATCGTAAATCAAAAGAAAAAGAGGATACAAAGAAAGAACGAAAGAAAAAAGACAAGCGTGAAAAAGAAATGGATATGGAAGAAGGGGAACCACAGGTTGAAGGAATCGCTGAGAGTGAGGAGCCAATCATTCAGGACTTCACTGATATTGCTTATTCCTCTGAATTGAAGCAGCAAAACTCAGCCCAGGAAGAGCAGATATCTTCTGCTCCAGAAGAGGAAAAGGAAGAAGATCCACTCACCCAGTCATTGCCGATGACAGAAGTGGAGAATAAGGACTATCATTTGCCAGGTATGGATTTATTGGCTGAACCAACCCATAATTCCCAGTCGCAGGAACGCTCGCAAATTCAAGCGACGGTAAGGAAGTTGGAGAAGACTTTCCACAGCTTCGGCGTGAAAGCAAAAGTGACAAAAGTCCATGTAGGGCCCGCTGTAACCAAATATGAAGTTTATCCGGATGTGGGTGTAAAAGTAAGCAAAATTGTCAATTTGCATGATGACCTGGCATTAGCCCTTGCTGCAAAAGATATACGAATCGAAGCTCCGATTCCTGGTAAATCTGCTGTAGGCATTGAAGTTCCGAACACAGAAGTGGCCATGGTTTCTTTACGGGAAGTGCTTGAATCAAATTCGGCTAAGCAGGGATCTAAATTGGGATTTGCGCTAGGAAGAGATATATCCGGGGATGCAGTGCTCGGAGAATTAAACAAAATGCCCCACTTACTTGTTGCCGGTGCAACGGGAAGCGGGAAGAGTGTTTGTATCAATGGGATTATTACAAGTATTCTGATGCGTGCGAAACCGCATGAAGTGAAAATGATGATGATAGATCCGAAGAAGGTAGAGTTAAATGTCTATAATGGCATTCCTCATTTACTTTCCCCTGTAGTCACGGATCCTAAGAAAGCAGCCCGGGCCCTGAAGAAAGTAGTAGCAGAAATGGAACGTCGCTATGATTTGTTTTCTGATACCGGAACAAGAAATATCGAAGGGTATAATGAATATATCGCAAAACAGAATAAAGATAGCGAAGAAACACAGCCACAGCTTCCTTATATTGTTGTGCTTGTAGACGAGCTGGCCGATTTGATGATGGTAGCTTCCAATGATGTCGAAGATGCTATTACCCGACTTGCTCAAATGGCACGTGCGGCAGGTATCCATTTGATTATTGCTACTCAGCGACCATCCGTTGATGTTATCACAGGAATTATCAAAGCGAATATTCCGTCCCGGATAGCATTCAGCGTTTCTTCACAGACAGACTCCCGGACCATTCTCGATTCCGGAGGTGCTGAAAAGCTGCTGGGCAGGGGAGATATGCTGTTTATGCCAGTAGGTGCTTCGAAACCAACCCGTGTACAGGGTGCGTTTTTATCGGATGAAGAAGTGGAAAGGATCGTCAACTACTGTGTAGAACAACAACGTGCCCAGTATCAGGAAGAAATGATTCCAGAAGAAGAGAGCGAAGTGAAACAGGAAGTGGATGACGAACTGTATCCAGAAGCAGTTCAGCTTGTAATTGAAATGCAAAGTGCAAGTGTTTCCATGCTGCAACGGAGGTTTCGAGTCGGCTATACAAGAGCAGCCAGACTAATAGACGCCATGGAAGATAATGGAGTGGTAGGTCCTTATGAAGGAAGTAAACCGAGGACTGTGCTTGTATCCCAAACAACGGAAGAACAACAAAGCTCCTAATATAAAGACCATATGTCCTGGTACCAAGGATATATGGTCTTTTCTAATATACGGATATAGTCGCCTGCGACAGATCGCTTAGACCTATTTAATCACACTAATGGCGAAAAATTGTGTCTTATTTAGTAAAAATAATAAAATTCTATTTATTTATTACTAGTTTAATGGTATATTATTGTCTGACAAGATGTGTCGAACGTCAGATGTCAGATCTCATACGTTAGGAATATTGGAGGGAACTCTATGTCAATCAGACAGGACACCCGTCACTTATATTTACAGGTGATTGAGCAAATTAAACGTGATATTGAAAACGGTGTTTATAAAGAGAAAGAAAAACTTCCGTCCGAATTTCAATTATCAAAGAAATTGGGGGTTTCCCGGGCCACACTACGGGAAGCATTACGGATTCTCGAAGAGGAAAACATCGTAACAAGAAGGCATGGGGTCGGGACTTTTGTCAATCCGAAACCAGTATTTTCCTCAGGGATAGAAGAGCTGATCAGTGTAACAGCCATGATTCAAAAATCAGGTATGACACCCGGAACGCAGTTCCTTTCAACCGATTTCGTTGAACCGACAGATGAAGACAAGAAACGATTTGATCCGGTTACCGTACATAGTTTAGCACAAATTGAACGCGTGAGAACAGCTGATTCCCAACCCGTTGTCTATTGTATCGATAAATTGCCGGATGGTTTGATACCCGTCAAAGACGTACTGGAGAAGGATTCCATATTCGATAGCCTCGAAGAATATGCAGGCAAACGAGTCAGCTATGCTGTCACGTATATTGAACCGATTGGCTACCATGAACGTATTTCGCCGGTGCTTGAATGTGAACCTGAACAATCCCTCTTGCTTCTTAAACAAATGCACTATACGGAAATGGATGAACCTGTGTTGTATTCATCCAACTACTTCCGGGCTGATAAGTTCAGTTTCCACGTGCTAAGAAAAAGAGTGTAAGCGATTTCAATAATGTGACACATTTCATTTTAGGAGGTGGTCGCCTGTAAATCAGCAAAAAATGAAAACGTTTTTTAGTCGGAATTTTGCTAATTTTATCACAAATAGGGGGTAATTATGTTGAAAAATCGTCGTTCATTATTAATTTTAGCACTGTTGTTGGCGATCGGTATGGTTCTTGGTGCTTGCGGCTCATCTGACGGCGGCTCAGAAGAGGCAGAAGGCAATGGAAATGACAATTCTAACGGAGAAGAAGCTGCAGGGGATGATTTTTCTGTAGCAATGGTAACTGACGTCGGCGGGATCGATGATAAATCATTTAACCAATCTGCTTGGGAAGGTCTAAAGGCTTTTGGCGAAGAAAATGGCATGGAAAAAGGTCAAGGCATCGATTATGCCCAGTCTGCAAGTGATGCTGACTATAACACCAATTTAAACCGTCTGGTACGTAGTGATTATAACCTTATTTACGGTATCGGTTTCCTGCTGGCTCCAGCTATTGAGGAAGTTGCTGACCAGAATCCGGATACAAACTTCGGAATCGTTGACTCTGTTGTCGAAAAAGACAACGTGGCAAGCATCGTATTCAAAGAACACCAAGGTTCTTTCCTTGTTGGAGTAGCGGCTGCTATGAAAACTGAATCTGACAAGGTAGGTTTCATCGGGGGAGTAGACAGTGACCTCATCAATAAATTCGAAGCTGGCTTCCGCGCTGGTGTTAAATCTGTAAATAAAGATATTGAAGTAAAAGTACAATATGCAGGTGCTTTCGATGCACCGGATGATGGTAAAGCAATCGCTTCCAACATGTATTCTCAAGGAATTGATGTTATCTATCACGCTTCCGGCGGAACCGGTAACGGTGTATTCGCTCAAGCTAAAGACTTGAAGCAAAATGACGCTGACCGCAATGTCTGGGTTATCGGTGTGGACCGTGACCAGCATGAAGAAGGTCAAATCAATGACACAAACGTTACATTGACTTCTATGGTCAAGCGTGTAGATGTCGCTGTCCAGGACGTTTCAACCAATGCTATGAACGGCGAGTTTCCTGGTGGGGAAGTAGTAGAGTATGGTCTTGAAGATGATGCGATCAGTGTTGCTACTACAAACGAGGAAGCTATGACAGATGACATTAAAACTGCTGTAGAGGACTGGAAAGAAAAAATCGTCAATGGTGAAGTAGAAGTCCCTAGCACGATAGATGAAGTAAAAGAATTTGAAGATTCACTTTAATAATGGATCGGAAAGGCTGGTCAGCCAGCCTTTCCTTCTTATATAAAAACATCAAATGAAAGGCAGGCAGCCCTTTTCATTTGATGTTTTTAAAGAGAAAGATTCTAGCAGGTATTTATCTATTAAACTGCTAAAATATTTCATTACAAATAAAGAACCCTGGGATTGATATCCCAGTAGATAAAAAGGGTTACGGTCGATTAAGAAAGTGGGGGAAAACCATGAGTTATGTTATAGAAATGCTGAATATCCGGAAAGAATTTCCCGGGATAGTCGCTAACGATAATATCACCCTGCAAGTGAAACAAGGAGAAATCCACGCTTTGTTAGGGGAAAATGGAGCCGGTAAATCAACATTGATGAATGTCCTGTTCGGCCTTTACCAGCCGGAAAAGGGAGAAATAAAGGTACGTGGGGAAAGTGTCAAAATCACTGATCCGAATGTAGCTAATCGGCTTGGTATCGGAATGGTGCATCAGCACTTTATGCTAGTGGATAAATTCACAGTCACAGAAAATATCATCCTGGGAAGTGAACCTAGAAAGAAAGGTACCGTTGATATTAAGAAAGCGGAAAAAGAGGTAGAACGTTTATCGCAGCTCTATGGGCTTCGAGTCGATCCTAAAGCGAAAATCCGGGATATATCTGTTGGTATGCAGCAACGCGTGGAAATCTTGAAAACCTTGTACCGTGGTGCAGAAATCCTGATCTTTGATGAACCTACTGCTGTGTTGACACCACAGGAAATTAAAGAGTTGATTGAAATCATGCGTGCGTTAATTCGTGAAGGAAAATCAATCATTCTTATCACTCATAAACTGAAAGAAATCATGCAAGTCTGTGACCGATGCACCGTCATCCGAAAAGGAGAAGGGATCGGTACAGTAAATGTGCCAGATACCAATCCGAACGAACTTGCTTCTTTGATGGTTGGTCGGGAGGTCACTTTCTCCACAGAAAAGCAACCTGCCCAGCCAAAGGAGGTCACCTTAGCTATCCAGGATCTTAACGTGAAGGATGCGCGCCATGTCGATATGGTCAAAGGGTTGAACTTGAAAGTTAATGCAGGTGAAATAGTGGGACTGGCTGGTGTGGATGGGAATGGCCAATCAGAATTGATTGAAGCTATAACAGGTTTGAGAAAAGTGGATAGTGGTGAGGTTATGCTGAATGGTAAATCAATTACCAATCTGACACCAAGGAAAGTCACAGAAGCAGGTATTTCACATATACCTCAGGACCGTCATCGGTTCGGTCTGGTACTTGATTTCCCCATCGGTGAAAACATGGTGCTGCAAACCTATCATCACGAACCTTTTTCAAAAAAAGGCGTCTTACGCTACAAAGAGATCTATAACAAAGCCAAAGCGCTTATTGAAGAATATGATGTGCGGACGCCTTCTGTCTATACGAAAGCTCGTGCTCTTTCTGGGGGGAACCAGCAGAAAGCCATCATTGGCCGGGAAGTGGACCGCTCCCCTGACTTGATTATCGCTGCACAGCCTACAAGGGGATTAGATGTAGGGGCCATTGAGTTCATCCATAAGAAATTGATCGAAGAACGGGATAAAGGACGAGCAGTCTTGCTATTATCGTTTGAATTGGATGAAATTATGAATCTGAGCGATCGGATTGCAGTCATGTTCGGTGGCAGCATAGTAGCCGAAGTGAAGCCGGAAGATACGACCGAACAGGAACTCGGTCTGCTCATGGCGGGCAGTAAACAGCAGAAGGCTGGTGGTCAGTGATGTTTTCCAATCGTTTAGTAAATATATTAATACCACTTATATCCGTATTTTTAGGCTTATTGGTTGGGGCATTCATCATGCTTGGCTTTGGATATAATCCTTTAACTGGGTATCTTTCTTTATGGGAGGGAGCCTTTGGGGATTCTTACTTTTTTGGCGAGACTTTAAGACAAGTTACCCCGTACATTCTGTCCGGGTTAGCCGTGGCATTTGCTTTTCGTACCGGACTTTTTAATATCGGAGTGGAAGGACAGGTAATTATGGGCTGGCTTGCATCTGTGTGGGTTGGGCTTGCAATTGACGCACCGATGATCACCCACCTGCCATTAGCTATTCTTGCAGCTGCTTTAGCTGGTGCAGCCTGGGGATTCCTCCCCGGGTTATTAAAAGCTAAACTCGGAGTCCATGAGGTTATTGTAACGATTATGATGAATTACATTGCTTTATATACCTCGAATGCATTAGTCCGAAATGTCATTAGTGACGGCCAGGACCGTACCGAACGTATTCCGGAAACCGCCTCGCTTACTTCAGAATGGCTGGCTGCACTTACTCAATACTCCCGGCTCCATTACGGTCTGCTGATTGCTTTGTTCGCAGCCGCAATCATGTGGTTTATTTTAAATCAGACCACTCGTGGTTATGAGTTGAGGTCGGTTGGTTTCAATCAGGATGCTTCTCGCTATGCTGGAATGAATGTGGGTCGTAATATTATTTTATCCATGGTTATTTCTGGTGCGTTTGCAGGACTTGCAGGCGCAATGGAAGGGATCGGAACATTCGGTTACCAATCAGTAAAAGGCGGGTTTACGAATATTGGATTCGACGGAATCGCCGTTGCCTTGCTTGGCGGAAACGCAGCGGTGGGTGTTGTCCTTGCTGCTATACTATTCGGCACATTGAAAGTAGGAGCATTGAATATGCCGACAAGTGCAGGTGTCCCTACAGAATTAGTAGATATCGTAATTGCCATGATCATTTTCTTTGTAGCATCCAGTTATATGATCCGTTGGTTCTTACTGAAAATGAAAAAGGAGGGGAAATAAAATGGGTTTTTTAGATATTTTACAATCAATCATAGGCCCGGCTATTTTCTTTTCAGCCCCTCTGATTCTTACTGCTATCGGCGGCGTATTTAGTGAAAGGTCCGGTGTTGTAAACATCGGCCTGGAAGGTCTAATGGTAATGGGTGCGTTTGTCGGGATTGTTTTCAATCTGACGTTTATCGATACATTCGGTTCCTGGACCCCTTGGGTCTCCATTTTTGTAGCGATGATCATTTCTGCTATCTTCTCGATTATCCATGCGATTGCCTCGGTTACTTTCCGTGCCGATCAGGTAGTGAGTGGTGTAGCAATCAACTTCCTGGCCCTTGGACTAGGTCTGTTTTTAACCAAACAATGGTACGATAAAGGTCAAACAGACATGGTGAGCAGACCGTTTTATACTACAGATGTTCCGCTTTTATCGGATATTCCGATTATTGGTCCATTGTTTTTCTCAGGTATGTATTTGACCTCTTACGTTGCTATTGCATTGGCTTTTGTAGGCTGGTATGTATTGTATAAAACGCCATTTGGTCTCCGTCTGCGCTCTGTCGGGGAGCACCCGATGGCTGCAGATACTAACGGTATCAACGTTTCTAGAATGCGTTATGTCGCTGTCATGATATCAGGTGCAATGGCAGGGCTTGGTGGTTCCGTATTCGCATTGACGATTGCGCTGAACTTTTCTCACTCTACTATTGTAGGTCAGGGTTTCATGTCTCTTGCGGCTGTAATCTTCGGAAAATGGCATCCGCTTGGAGCAATGGGAGCAGCGTTGTTTTTCGGTTTCGCCCAAAGCCTGAGTATCATCAGTTCAGGTGTGCCGTTACTGCAGGATGTCCCACAAGTATTCTTGCTCATCGCTCCTTATGTATTGACGATTCTGGCACTGGCAGGGGTCATTGGCCGTGCCGAAGCTCCAAAAGCGATCGGCACCCCTTACATCAAAGGCAGTCGTTAATCACAACAACTTGCCGGTTAACTGACAGCCCTGAGTACAACTAAAATGAGTATGAGCCCGAAAAGGTTCATACTCGTTTTTCTTTTAGCATAAGTAAAAGGAGTCTTAATGTTTAGCGGCTGGAAATTAATCATACATTAAGATAGGTAATTTGAAAATCAACAGCAAAGTTTAAGCAGGGGAATACTTTTTACTTTTTCTCATGAATCACGTAGGATAATAAATGGAACAAATTTTTTAGAATGGATAAATATAGCTTGAAAATGTAAAAATAAAAAGAAGCAGTTTGAATGAGGAGGACGGGATGATGAAGATTACAAAAGAAAAAATGTTAGAAAAACAAGGGTATCGGTTACATATCCTTCCGAGTAAAAAATACAAAACCATTAACATAGTGGCAAAATTCAAGTCCGAATTGAAAAAAGAATGGATGACCAAGCGGGCTTTATTACCGATGGTATTGCAAAAAGCCACCCAGGACCATCCGAGTCCACGTCAGCTCCAATCCGCCTTGGAAAATTTGTATGGCACGATTTTGAGCAGCGATGGAACTAAAAAAGGCGAAAACCATGTGATCAGCTTCCGGATGGAGGTAGCCAATGAGGCTTACTTGAATGACCGGACACCACTGCTCGAAGAAGCATTACGGCTTTTCCATAATGTCCTTTTCAATCCGAAAAGCGAAAATAATGCGTTTGATGAGAAAATCTTCAACAGGGAAAAACAGACGCTCGAGCAAAAGATAACATCCATAAAAGATGACAAAATGAGCTATGCTAATATGCGTCTGATTGACCATATGTGTAAGGATGAACCATATGCTTACCATGTGCATGGCTATCCTGAAGACCTTGAAAAGTTAACGGCAGCTGATTTGTACGAATATTACCAGACATTCATCAATCATGACTTGCTCGATGTCTACATCACTGGGGATGTGGATGAAGATGAAGCAGAACGATTGATTGATAAGTACTTTACAAGAGAAAATGCCTCCAACCAGGCACTTATTGAGAAAAAAACAAACACCCAGCCTGTTGATGAGTCGAAAGAAATTATTGAAGAAGATGAACTAAACCAAGGGAAACTCCATTTGGGTTTCCGTACCCATACAACATTCGGGGATGAAGACTACTATGCTTTACAAATTTTCAATGGGCTATTCGGTGGTTTCCCTAGTTCTAAACTTTTTATGAATGTCCGGGAGAAACACAGCCTTGCCTACTATGCTGCTTCCAGGTTTGAGAGCCATAAAGGACTTCTCCTGGTATTCAGTGGCATCGCACCAGATGTATACGAACAGGCGAAATCCATCATTCTGGAACAAGTGGAAGCGATGCGTAATGGGGAATTTACAGAAGAAGAGGTAGAACAGACAAAAGAATTGGTCGTCAACCAGCTTCTGGAGACGATGGACAGTGCCCAAGGGCTTATTGAAATTCTGTATCATCAAGTGTTGTCCGGCCATATGGTAGAGGCGGAAGAACTGATTGAGAATATTCGCCGCGTAACCATGCAAGAAGTAGTGGATATGGCAAAGAAAATTGAATTAGATACAATCTACTTCCTGACTAGCAAAGAAGGGGGAGAAAAATAATGAAAGAACTCGTTTATGAGCAGCTGAAAGAAACAATTTATACAGAGACACTGGATAACGGACTAAAAGTTTTTTTATTGACAAAACCGGATATGGTGAAGACGTTTGGTATCTTTGCAACCGACTATGGTTCCATTGACCAAACGTTCACTCCTCTCGGAAAGGATGAGACGGTTACAGTTCCAGAAGGCATTGCTCACTTTTTGGAACACAAACTTTTCGAGAAAGAAGACCGTGATGTATTTCAGGACTTCACAAAGCAAGGAGCATCTGCGAACGCATTTACTTCTTTTACGAAAACAGCCTATCTGTTTTCAGCAACCAGCAATATTGAAAAAAATGTTGAAACTCTTTTGAACTTTGTACAAGATCCGTATTTTTCCGATCAATCCGTCGAGAAAGAAAAAGGAATTATCGCTCAGGAAATCAAAATGTATGATGACCAGCCGGATTGGCGTTCTTTCTTCGGTACCATCCAAAGCCTTTTCCATGAGCATCCAGTACGCGTAGATATTGCGGGCACAGTGGAGTCGATCGATGAAATTACCAAAGAAGATCTTTATACGTGCTATGAGACATTTTATCACCCATCCAATATGACATTGTTCATCGCAGGGAATTTTGACCCGGAAGAAATGATGAAGCAAGTCAAGGACAACCAAAATGCTAAGGAATTCGCGGAAGCCCCATCTATCCATAGATCCTATCCAGAAGAACCAGAAAATGTGGCCAAAGCCTTCGAGAAAATCGAAATGCCTGTAACCACTTCCAAATGCATGATCGGCCTTAAAGAAAAAGTAGCAGGTCTGTCTGGAAGAGACATCCTCCGTGCGGAACTTCTATCCAGTATGATTCTCAGCCACTATTTCTCAAAAAGCGGAGAATTTTATGAAGAGCTATACGAAAATGACCTGATTGATGACAGCTTCCATTATGAAACGGACCTCGATCGTCAATTTGGCTTTACCATTCTTGGAGGAGATTCCAGAAACCCAGATGAATTAGCGAAACGTGTAAAGGAAATGCTGCACCAATTGAAAGAGCGCCACATTTCACAGGAAGACTTTGAACGTATGAAAAAGAAAAAAATTGGCCAATTCCTACGCGCCATGAATTCCATGGAGTTTATCGCTAATCAGTTTTCGCACTACCATCTGCTTGGCATCGATCTTTTTGAAGTACTGCCTGAAATCGAAGCGTTGACAATCGAAAAAGCGAATGACTTTCTGGAAAATTGGATTCACGAAGACAGGATCGCTGTTTTCCAAGTAGTACCTCCGCAAGCGGACTGAAAATGACACAATCTAATATTCTAATAGTGGGGGCAAGTGGTGATATTGGCAGTGCTATTTGCCGTGAATTAGCAGGAAAAGGATACAACCTTTTCCTTCAGTTTCATGCAAACAGCAGGATTATCCAGCAATTGGAAGAAAACATTCCGGAAGCCCAATGGCTTGGGGCTGTGCAGGCTGACTTAACAACCGCTGCTGGTATCCATCAGTTTCTTGATCAGCTGAATATTCATCTTGATGGCGTGGTCTTTGCCGGTGGGCGAGCTTTGACTGGAATGTTTCAGGACATGACAGAAAAAGATATGGATGATTTGTATCACCTTCATGTCAAAACACCTTGGATGATTACAAAGCATCTGCTCCCCTCCATGGTTCGTCATCAATACGGCCGTATTTTGGTCATTTCTTCCATTTGGGGAGATGTCGGCGCCAGTATGGAAGTGTTGTACAGCTCTGTAAAAGGGGCCCAAAACAGTTTCGTGAAAGCGCTGGCGAAAGAAACAGCTCGCAGTGGAGTTGCGGTCAACGGAGTAAGCCCGGGATTCATTGATACAAAAATGAATATAGAGCTTGATGACGAAGAGAGGGCTTTATTATTCGATGATATTCCTACCGGTCGACCGGGTACCCCGGAGGAGGTCGCCAAAGTAGTCGGCTTCCTGTTGAGTGAAGATGCCAGTTATATTAATGGCGAAATCATTAAAATCAATGGCGCATGGAGTTAATCCCTAGAAAATTTTTCTTCTGACTCTTCTTTTGCGTATAATACTCTCCTTTTTTCTAAAACTAAGGATGTATTTTTAAACAAAGGAGGAAACAGTATGTCTGTACTTGACAACTTTGAATCATGGAAAGATTTTTTAGGTGATCGATTGCACCAGGCTGAAGGTCAAGGGATGAATCAGAATGCCGTATCAGAAATTGCTTATGAAATTGGCGGCTATCTGGCAAAGCAAGTAGATGCAAAGAACGATCAGGAAGCGATTTTGCGTGATCTATGGAATGTGGCTGACAAAGAGGAACAGCACGCCATCGCAAATATGATGGTGAAATTGGTACAAGATCAAGGTACCCAACGCTGAATACATCTTTGATCTAGAAAGCCGCGCTGCCCGACAGCGCGGCTTTTATCTGCTTATGCCACAATTTATGTCAAATGGGTTTTCATCATGTCGAATCGTGGAACTCATCAAAATATACAAACATTCCTTTTCTAATATATGAAAATCATTTATTATAAAAGAAGGGTTGAAGCAGGTGCAGGACAGTTACATATCATTTCATTCCAGAGGGGTTGTAATATGGAAAAAAAAGAGTGGTATCTGGAATACGAAATTCAGTATAACCGACCGGGACTACTAGGTGACATATCTTCATTATTAGGTATGTTAGCGATTAATATCATTACGATCAATGGTGTCGAAAATTCTCATCGGGGAATGCTTTTATTATGTAAAAATGAAGAGCAGATTGATCGGTTGAAATCGATTGTGAAAACAATGGATACCATTAAGATTACAAAATTGAGAAGGCCTAAGCTCAGAGATACGCTGGCTGTACGTCACGGCCGCTATATTCATAGCGATGTCGATGATCGAAAAACATTTCGATTTATCCGGGAAGATTTAGGTTTGCTGGTAGATTTTCTGGCCGAGCTTTTTATGAAAGAAGGACATAAGCTGGTCGGCATAAGAGGAATGCCACGTGTAGGAAAAACAGAGTCCATCGTCGCTTCCAGTGTCTGTGCGAATAAACGCTGGCTGTTCGTTTCCAGCACGCTGCTGAAACAAACAATTCGAAGCCAGTTGATTGAAGATGAATACAGTGAAGACACGCTATATATCATAGACGGTATTGTTTCCACACGCCGTGCGAATGAAAAGCATTGGCAGCTGGTTCGGGAAATCATGAGGCTGCCTGCCACCAAAGTGGTCGAACACCCGGATATTTTCGTCCAGGAATCCGAGTATAAAATGGAAGATTTCGATTATATCATCGAATTAAGGAATACAGAAGACGAAGAAATAAAGTATGATACAGTAGAAAAACCGCAGCTTTCACCAAACGATGGTTTTTCCATGTTCGATTTTTAAAGTAATGGATGGTGTTATACATGGACCTCGGTACTCGCTTGAGAGAAGCGCGAGAATCAAAAGGCTTGTCATTGGAAGAAATACAACAAGTCACTAAAATACAAAAACGATATTTACAAGCTATCGAAAAAGGAGATCATAGCACCCTGCCTGGAACATTTTATGCCAGAGCTTTTATACGAGAGTATGCTGCGGCAGTAGGTCTGAATCCTGATGAAGTGATGGAGGAACATAAAAACGAATTGCCTGCGTCTCCTCAGGATAGCAGTGTTGCCTATAACCGAGTACAGCGTTCCAAGGAAGAAGCGTCACCAGCCAATAGCAATTTTTCCAGAGTATTTCCGACTATCATTACCATCATATTGATAGGGGTTATCATTTTTGCTGCGTATTTCTTTCTTTCCCAGCTGAATTCAAATTCAGGTGGGGATTCAGGAGATCAGGGAAGTGGAGAAGATGAAATTATCATTGATAATTCCGTTGAAGAAAATAACTCAGGCGATGAAAATTCCGAAGAAACAGACGATGCAGCAGATGATAACCAAGCCTCCGATGATAGTGCAAACGAAGAGGATGAAGCGGCTGAAGAAACTAATGAAGATAGTTCTGAAGAACAAGAAGAGCTTAACGTGGAAGTGACGGAGACAGGGTCAGGTGGTTTTCCTCAACACACGGTAGAAATATCCCAAGTAGACGAATTGGAGCTCACGATCGAAGTGAGGAACGATAGTTATCTGGAAGTCATGAAAGAACCGAATGGGGAAACATTAATTGACAGTAAAATCTATGGGAAAGATGACTCACCGATCACAGTTGATGTAAGCGAGGAAGAACAGATTTTCATTAAAACAGGCTTTGTGCCAGGAACTACTGTCAAACTCAATGAGCAGGAAATCGAGTTTCCAGTGGAAAATATGCAACAGAAACTTCTTATTAAAGTAGCTGAATAAATAAACTGCAGGGAAGCTGTTCCTAGTAACACAAGGTGTCGTCTTTGACACTTGTACCCTTCTTACTGGAACAGCTTTTCTTCATCATGCCGGAAGACAATAGGAGTGGATGGAAAATGAATATACCGAACAGAATTACGATTTCACGAATTTTATTAATACCGATTTTTATTATATTGATGAGTGTACCCTTTAACTGGGGCGAAGTGACTATGGGGGAAAGAGAACTTCCCTGGTCCCATTTGGCAGCTGCCATTTTGTTTATCATTGCTTCGACTACGGACTGGGTAGATGGCTATTATGCAAGAAAACATAATTTAGTAACCAACCTTGGTAAATTTCTTGATCCACTTGCTGATAAATTGCTGGTATCAGCCGCCTTGATTTTACTTGTAGAACAAGGTCTTGCTCCGGCTTGGATTGTCATCATTATTATCAGCAGGGAATTTGCTGTTACAGGACTCCGTCTTGTAGCGGCAGGTGAAGGAATTGTATTAGCAGCAAGTAATATGGGGAAATGGAAAACTACCCTTCAAATTGTAGCGATAGCCGTATTGCTGCTCCACAATTGGCCATTTGCTTATGCTGGATTTCCGTTTGGAACCATCATTTTATATGCTGCGATGATTATTACGGTCATTTCAGGCTATGATTATTTTGCGAAGAATTGGCATGTAATGAGGGATTCTAAATAATGAAGACAGTAAAAGCGGAAATCATAGGAATTGGCACGGAGTTATTACTAGGACAAATCGCTAATACGAATGCGCAATGGATTTCTTCCCAGCTGGCTGCCCAGGGGATCCATGTCTATTTCCACGGGGTGGTTGGTGATAACTTCAGCCGCTGCGTCGAAACTTTTGAGGCGGCTCAGCGCAGGTCTGATCTTGTTATTGTTACAGGGGGGCTCGGCCCGACGGAAGATGATATGACCAGGGATGCAGCACAAAAAATCTTCGCCCAAAAACTTATCGAGGACCCGGAAAGCGCCAGGCGAGTGGAACACTTCTACCTAAAAAACAACCGTCCTATGTCACCGAACAACCGTAAGCAGGCCCTTGTATTCGAAGATGCGAAAGTGCTTCAAAATGAAGAAGGCATGGCGCCGGGAATGATGGTGGAACATGAAAATGTGCTTTGGGTATTTCTCCCTGGTGTTCCTTCTGAAATGAAGTATTTAATGAAAGAACATGTACTCCCTTATTTCCAGAATTATTTTCAGTTACAAACCGAAATCGTATCTGAAATGCTTCGTTTTATCGGGATAGGGGAATCCCAGTTGGAACATGAACTTCAAGATTTAATCAGCAGCCAGACGAATCCGACTATCGCTCCTTTAGCTTCAGAAGGAGAGGTGGGATTAAGGTTAACATCAAAAGGGGATACAGAAGAAGAAGCGCGAGCTATGATTCTCTCGTTAAAGAACGTCATTCTTTCCAAAATGGGCGACTATTATTATGGTTCCGATGATATAACCATCCAGCAGGAAGTTCTTACTTTATCAAAAGAAAAGCAATTGACGATAGCTGCAGCGGAAAGCCTGACAGGCGGCAGGTTCATCGATGGCCTCATTACGTTACCTGGAGCTTCAAGCGTCTGTGAGGGGAGTGTCGTGACCTATACTCCTGACATGAAAGAAAAGATGCTTGGTATCCCGGGTGCCCTTATCAAAGAGTATGGAACAGTAAGTGAGGCATGTGCAAAAGCGATGGCTGTGAACATAAAACAGCTCGTTAAATCAGATATCGGGATCAGTTTTACAGGAGTGGCAGGACCTGATTCGAGTGAGGGCAAAGAACCAGGGACCGTGTACATCGGTATCCAAATCAACAATGAGCCTGCCGAAGTGTATCACTTTCATTTTAATGGAACCAGGGAGACGGTACGTAACCGGAGCGTGAAGAAAGGCTATGAATTACTTTTTCATCGTTTGAAAAAAGATTTATCATCCAAAAAAAGCGGGCAATAACCAGCCTTTTCCTGAAGGAAGCAAGAATTATCGTCATCATAACGCATGAAAAAAAGGGAACATTCATTCGCTTTTTAGTTGGCAAATCATCTAAAACAAGTTATTATAAGGATAGCAAAGCTGAAAGGGGAATATTATGAGTGATCGTAAACAAGCGTTAGATATGGCGCTTAGACAAATTGAGAAACAGTTCGGTAAAGGCTCTGTCATGAAATTGGGGGAGCAGGCTGAGCAAAAAGTCAGTACGGTTCCCAGTGGTTCGCTGGCACTTGATGTCGCACTTGGTGTAGGCGGCTATCCACGCGGGCGTGTCGTTGAAATATATGGACCGGAATCTTCCGGTAAAACAACTGTTGCGCTTCATGCGATTGCAGAAGCTCAACGCCAGGGAGGACAAGCAGCTTTCATCGATGCTGAACATGCCTTGGACCCTGTCTATGCGAGGAACCTTGGTGTTGATGTTGACGAACTTTTACTATCCCAGCCGGATACAGGGGAACAGGCTTTAGAGATTGCTGAAGCGCTTGTTCGCAGTGGTGCTGTCGATATGGTAGTTGTCGATTCCGTTGCTGCTTTAGTGCCCAAAGCTGAAATCGAAGGCGAGATGGGTGATTCCCACGTAGGTTTGCAAGCGCGTCTGATGTCTCAGGCATTGCGTAAGCTTTCCGGTGCCATCAACAAATCAAAGACGACAGCTATCTTCATCAACCAAATTCGTGAAAAAGTCGGTGTTATGTTCGGTAACCCGGAAACTACGCCAGGTGGACGGGCATTAAAATTCTATTCTTCTGTACGTCTGGAAGTGCGCCGTGCAGAAACGCTGAAGCAGGGTAATGATATGGTCGGGAACAAAACACGGATCAAAGTTGTGAAGAACAAAGTTGCACCACCTTTCAAGCAGGCAGAAGTGGATATCATGTATGGTCAGGGGATTTCCAGCGAAGGGGAACTGATTGATATCGGTTCTGACCTGGACATTGTCCAGAAGAGCGGATCCTGGTACTCCTATAACGAGGAACGTTTAGGCCAGGGACGTGAAAACGCCAAGCAGTTCCTGAAAGAAAACCCTGATGTCTATCAAGCTATCAATGATCAAATAAGAAGACATTATGGTATGTATGAAGGGGAAGAAGGCGAAGACGCCTCTAATGAAGCGAATCAAGAATCACTGGATGTATAAACCATAACGTGCAGTTCAATTGTCGGGGATAGTAGCACCTGTCCCCCTCGGTTGAACTGCTTTTTTTATGCAAAAAACTTACATGTTCCTTGCTGCAACACCTTAAGAAACATGGAATATTTTTCCATGAGTAGCTGAAACTTAGCAGAAACAAGGAAAATCAAGGAATATATATTTGACGATTCCTTGACATTACCATTTCACAAGCTTAAAATTAACGTGTATCATTTTCATTTTTTTATACACCTATTAAACAATGTTTGTCTGAAAATGAAACGTATGTACATGCCGACAAATTGTACAATTTCATAGCAAGAGGAGGTGAAATCATGGATAATTTGGTATCCCTGCTCATCTTCATTTTGCTTGCCCTGATCGTCGGTATTGTTGTTGGGTATCTCATTCGGAAATCCATAGCGGAAGCGAAGATTTCAAGTGCAGAAGAACTGGCGAAACAGATCGTAGATGAAGGTCGCCGTAATGCAGAGGCAGCTAAGAAAGAAGCCCTGCTGGAAGCGAAAGATGAAAATCATCGTCTGCGCCAGGATGCAGAAGACGAAATTCGCGAACGTCGTATGGAACTACAAAAGACAGAAAATCGTTTAATGCAGAAAGAAGAAAACCTCGATCGTAAAAGTGAAACGCAAGATAAGCGTGAGCTTACGCTCGAGAAAAAAGAGGAAACTCTTACCGAAAGACAACAACAAATTGAAGAAATGGAAAGCAAAGTGAAAGCTATGCTGCAAGAGCAACAAACTGAGCTTGAACGCATTTCCGGCTTAACTTCAGACCAGGCTAAACAGATTATTTTAGAACGTGTGGAGCAAGAAGTTTCTCATGAATCTGCTCTCATGATCAAAGAAGCAGAGAATCGTGCCAAAGAGGAAGCGGATAAGAAGGCGAAAAGCATTCTTTCACTTGCCATGCAGCGTTGTGCCGCTGATCATGTAGCGGAAACGACGGTATCGGTTGTAAACCTTCCAAATGATGAAATGAAAGGACGCATCATCGGACGTGAAGGTCGAAATATCCGGACACTGGAAACATTGACCGGAATCGACTTGATTATAGATGATACGCCGGAAGCAGTCATTTTATCAGGTTTTGATCCGATTCGAAGAGAAACTGCTCGGATAGCTTTAGAAAAATTGGTTCAGGATGGACGGATCCACCCGGCCAGAATCGAAGAAATGGTTGATAAATCAAGACGCGAGGTGGATGAATACATCCGTGAAGTCGGTGAACAGACCACATTCGAGGTCGGTGTACATGGCTTGCATCCTGACTTGGTAAAAATTCTTGGCCGTTTAAAATATCGTACAAGCTATGGTCAAAATGTCTTAAAACACTCGATGGAAGTAGCGTATCTCTCAGGACTGCTTGCAGCAGAGCTGGGGGAAGACGAAACATTAGCCCGCCGTGCCGGCCTTCTGCATGATATCGGAAAAGCGATTGATCATGAAATTGAAGGCAGCCACGTAGAAATCGGGAAAGAGCTGGCAGTGAAGTACAAGGAAAATGAAGTAGTGATCAATGCGATTGCATCCCACCACGGAGACGAAGAACCTACTTCTATTATTTCGGTACTTGTCGCAGCAGCTGATGCTCTATCTGCAGCACGACCAGGTGCCCGCAGTGAAACGCTTGAAAATTATATCAAACGTCTGGAAAAGCTGGAAGAGATCTGTGAATCTCATGAAGGGGTTGAAAAATCCTTCGCTATCCAGGCAGGTCGTGAAGTACGGATTATGGTGAAGCCAGATGAAATCGATGATGTCACAGCTACTAAAGTGGCTCGAAGCATCCGTAAACAGATTGAGGATGAGCTTGACTATCCAGGTCATATTAAAGTGACTGTCATCCGTGAAACGCGATCCGTTGAATATGCTAAATAAAAGTAAAGTGGCCGTTACGGTCACTTTACTTTTTTATACTTTAAGAGAGTGTACCTATATTAAATGCTTAAAGTATTGCAAATCCTGGTATTCCCTTTGCATGACCCAGCTTTGACAACGGAGCCTTCCTGTGTGAAACTGAATCTGAATATATAGTGAGAAAGGATTAGGTTAATGAAAATATTATTTATCGGTGATGTGGTCGGATCACCTGGAAGAGATATGGTCCAGGAATACTTACCGAAACTGAAAGCGAAATATCAACCAGTAGTGACCATTATCAATGGAGAAAACTCCGCATCTGGAAAAGGAATAACGGAAAAAATTTACCGCAATTTTCTTGAGTGGGGAGGAAATGCAGTAACATTAGGGAATCATGCATGGGATAAAAAAGAAATATTTGATTTTATCGAAGATGCCGAATATATGGTGCGGCCTGCCAATTACCCGGAAGGGACTCCCGGTAAAGGGATTACCTATGTCAAAACCAACCATGGCGAGGTGGCAGTACTTAACCTGCAAGGGAGAACATTCCTATCACCAAATGATGACCCATTCCGCAAAGTAGATGAGTTAATAGAGACAGCTAAGAAGCGGACCAATATCATCTTTTTAGACTTTCACGCCGAAACAACCAGTGAAAAGCAGGCAATGGGCTGGTATGTGGATGGCAGAGTCAGTATCCATGTCGGTACCCATACCCACGTGCAAACATCTGATGAACGAATCCTTCCTGGAGGCACAGGTTACATTACCGATGTCGGGATGACTGGCCCTTACGATGGCATCCTCGGAATGGAGCGAGAAGCTGTGATCAAACGGTTTCTCACAAACCTCCCTGTACGTTTCGAAGTCCCAAAAACGGGTAGAAAACAACTAAGCGCAGTATTGGCAGATGTTGATGAAGCCACAGGAAAGGCAAAGAAACTCCAACGGATCATGATTAACGACGATCACCCTTTCTTCGGCTGATTATTTGAACTTTTCTAAAAATTCCTTCATAATGAAAAGGAATATTCTTCATCTCCAAGAATATAGTAGTTATGGAACAACTATAGTTTATGAAGGAGGAGCTAGTAATGGAAATATTAAAAGTCTCAGCCAAATCCAGTCCGAATTCAGTAGCAGGAGCTCTAGCAAACGTCCTTAGGGAACGTGGCACAGCGGAGATTCAAGCGATCGGCGCTGGTGCGTTGAACCAGGCCGTCAAGGCAGTAGCTATCGCCAGAGGGTTCGTAGCACCCAGTGGTGTCGATCTTATTTGTATTCCGGCTTTTACAGACATCATGATTGATGAAGAAGAGCGTACTGCAATTAAATTGATTGTCGAACCTCGATAAACGACAAGCTCTTCCATTGAAAATTAAATGGACAAGAACAGCCGTGCTATCCAAGCACGGCTTATATTTTTTACTCTTCGAATCTCCTTAATGTTTTTATGATCTACCATAAGAGACTTATTCAACAATAGAGCCGAAAAGTCGAAGACTTGATTTCGAGATATTTAGGGTTCTATACCATAAAAGTGTCAGGGGCGGCTGGGAAACTACTCGCTTTCCTGCGGGGGAACCGGCAAGCCTCCTCGGTCGTTTTCACTCCCTGTGGGGTCTTGCCTAGCCCCTTCTCCCGCGGGAGTCTCGCAGTTTCCCAACCACCCCATCCGAAGAATGGGAGAAACGAACCCCTGTCAAGATGAAGGTGTCTTCCACAACGCTATTAATATTGAACGATGATGCATGTTACAAACACCCGTTCAAGCTAAAGGTCTGCATATCAATGTTTCCGTTTCTATCATAAACGCAAAGAGGTCCGGGAAATTGCGAGACTCCAGTGGGATGAACATGAGCGGTGAGATCCCGCAAGGCGAAGCCTGAGGAAGCTCACCACATGCCCACGGAAAGCGAGTAATTTCCCGGACCTCCTAACCGTTACTATCGTAACGGAAACAATTTATCTCGAAACTGAGTCTTCAATTAAAGGGAGCTTTACTGGAAAAACATGATTGAGAACAGACTTGTTCATAAGCCAGGTTTGGGAAGGGAGAATACCAGTGATAATCGATGCGCACTGTGATGTGTTATGGAAATTATGGGAAAAGAAGGTTGATTTCTATGATAGCGAACAACTCCGCTTTAATTATAGGAAGTGGAAACAAAGTGATATCAAAGTACAGTGTTTCGCTATCTTTGTACCAGAGGAAGTAAAAGAAGAATCACAATTCAGCGTGGCTCTTGAAATGGTGTCTATTTTTTTTGAACAAATAGTCGCACCTTATGATGATGTGAAGTTCATTAGTAACAGGCAAGATTTATTAAATTTAAAAGCGCATGAAAAAGGAGCAATATTGACACTGGAGGGCTGTCACTCGATTGGGGCAGATATCCATAAACTGAAGGCATTAGTCCGGATGGGGGTACGTATCGTCGGACTTACATGGAATCAGGCTAACGCCGTCTGTGATGGCATAGAAGAAGAACGAGGTGCCGGGTTATCTTCTTTTGGGAAGGAAGTAGTTCATTACTTGAACAAAGAACAGATTTGGATCGATCTCTCCCATATATCCTATCAGGGGTTTTGGGATGTTATGGACATAGGTGATTATCCCATGGCTTCCCATTCAAATGTTTTTAAGATTGCACCTCATATCCGTAACCTGGATGACTCCCAGGTACAGGCTTTGATTGACTGCGACAGTTGGATAGGAATCACTTTTGTACCAGAATTCATTAATGGAAGAAAAGTGGCTCACAGGCAGGAAATCGTCAGGCACGTAGAGTACATAGTAGCTATGGGAGGTGAATCCGTTCTGGGGTTCGGTTCAGATTTCGAAGGGACGGAAGATGAAGTCATTGGGTTAAAAGATATAATAGATTATAAGTTTCTGATTAATGACCTTTGTCACAGTCAAACGAGGTCAACTATGCAAAAATTAAGCTGTAAGAACTTTGTCGACAAATTCCCGCGGATCCGGAATTGAGAAGCACCTTTAATTTGGCAGATTAGCTTGAAAATTACTACCCGAAGGGCTATGATTTAAATACATATATTACATACATCATAGCTTGCATTCAACAATAACTTTTGCCGAAATAGTTTTGTTGTTTCCAATCAGTTTGATAGATTGAAATTCTATCAAACTAAGAAGTTCCGGGGGAGAGAACCATGGACAAATTAAAAGGGGTGTATTAGATGGTTGAACAACTTTCATGGAAAGTTGGCGGACAGCAAGGGGAAGGGATTGAAAGTACTGGAGAAATCTTCGCCATTACTTTAAACCGTCTTGGTTATTACCTGTATGGCTACCGTCATTTTTCCTCACGCATCAAAGGTGGGCACACCAATAATAAAATTCGTGTTTCTACGAAGAAAGTAAGATCGATTGCTGATGATTTGGATATACTCGTCGCGTTCGACCAGGAAACTATCGATGTCAATGCACATGAATTACATAGTAAAGGAATCGTTCTGGCAGATGCCAAATTCAATCCGAAACTGCCAGAAGGAGTAGACGTTACTTTATATGCGGTGCCTTTTACGGAAATAGCGACAGAACTTGGAACATCATTGATGAAGAATATGGTTGCTGTGGGAGCTTCAAGCGCTATTATGAACTTAGAGTGTGAAGTTTTCCGGGATGTTGTCGAAGAGATTTTTTCTCGTAAAGGGGAACAGGTCGTAGCCAAGAATATGGAAGCCATTGTCAAAGGGGCTGAATATGTAAGGAAACAAGATAAAGATTCCTTGCATCAGATGGAATTAGCCAAAGCGGATGGCAAAAAACGTATGTTTATGATAGGAAATGATGCAATTGCTTTAGGATTCCTGGCTGGTGGATGCAGGTTTATGGCTGCCTATCCAATTACTCCTGCGTCAGAAATTATGGAATATATGATAAAAAAGCTGCCGGAATTTGGTGGAACAGTCATCCAGACGGAAGATGAAATTGCAGCTGCCACGATGTCGATCGGTGCCAACTACGCAGGTGTTCGCACAATTACTGCTTCTGCTGGACCTGGTCTCTCATTAATGATGGAATCGATTGGACTGGCCGGAATTACGGAGACCCCGCTCGTTGTTGTTGATACCCAGCGTGGTGGTCCGAGTACTGGACTCCCGACGAAGCAGGAACAGTCTGATTTGATGGCTATGATTTATGGGACACACGGAGAAATTCCAAAAGTAGTGATGGCACCTAGTACAGTACAGGAAGCTTTCAATGATGCGGTTGAGGCATTGAACCTTGCTGAAGAATATCAGGTCCCTGTCATTCTGTTATCTGACCTGCAGCTGTCACTTGGCAAACAGACAGTGGAGCCATTGGATTACGATAAAATTGATGTGCGGCGTGGAAAATTACAAGAAGACCCACAATTACCAGAACTGGAGAAGGGTGAGTATTTCAAACGTTACCAGGTCACTGACGACGGAGTATCCCCTCGTATTCTTCCGGGAACGAAAAATGGCATATTCCATGTTACCGGTGTAGAACATGATGAAACAGGAAAGCCGAGCGAACTTGCTTCTAACCGAAAAGCACAAATGGATAAACGCCTTCGTAAACTGAAAAAGCTGCCCGAGGTATTCCCGACTCCTGTTCATAAGGATGCCAAGCATGAAGAGGCGGATATATTGTTTGTAGGTTTCAATTCCACACGTGGAGCAATTGAAGAGGCGAAAGGAAGACTGGAAGAAGAAGGATATAAAGTGAATCACGCTCAAATCCGCCTGGTTCATCCTTTCCCGGCAAGCGAAGTTAAAGCATTAGTAGATCATGCTAAAAAGGTAATCGTCGTCGAGAACAATGCTACTGCACAGTTAGCTAATATTATAAAGATGAACGTCGGAAGCCAGGAAAAAATGGATAGTCTTTTACAATATGACGGTACGCCGTTCCTGCCTGGTCAAATTCATCAGCGAAGCAAGGAGTTGTTATAAATGGCGACATTCAAAGAGTTCCGTAATAAGGTGAAACCGAATTGGTGTCCTGGTTGTGGGGATTTCTCTGTACAGGCCTCTATTCAACGAGCTGCTGCCAATGTAGGATTAGAACCGGAAGATTTAGCAGTTATCTCTGGTATTGGCTGTTCCGGACGAATTTCAGGCTATATTAACTCTTACGGCTTTCACGGGATTCATGGACGTGTCCTCCCGATCGCTCAGGGTGTAAAAATGGCGAATAAAGACTTGAAAGTCATTGCTTCGGGCGGTGATGGTGATGGTTTTGCAATCGGAATGGGGCATACTGTCCATGCGATCCGCCGTAATCTGGACATTACCTATATCGTAATGGATAATCAGATATATGGTTTGACGAAAGGGCAGACTTCACCACGTAGTGAAATGGGATTCAAAACCAAAAGTACACCGGAAGGTTCGATTGAATCTGCTGTAAACGTGATGGAAATGGCTTTATCGGCCGGTGCTACATTTGTTGCCCAAAGCTTTTCCAGTGACTTGAAAGAACTGACCTCCTTAATTGAGCAGGGTATCAATCATAAAGGTTTTTCATTGATCAATGTATTCAGCCCTTGTGTTACTTATAATAAAGTCAATACGTATGATTGGTTTAAAGAGAACCTGGTCAGCTTAGATGATATTGATGGATACGATAGTTCTGACAGAAAAAAAGCGATGGCAACGCTGATGGAACATAACAGTCTGGTTAAAGGATTGATCTATCAGAACAACAGTCAGCAATCCTATCAGGATTTAGTACACGGATACGCCGAACACGCATTGAAAGACAGCGATCTGAAAATCGATGAAGAAAAATTTAATAATCTAGTAAGTGAATTCATGTAAACGGTATTTCTCGGATACGAAAGCCAGGTCAGTAAAAATTCTGACCTGGTTTTTTTGGCTTCTATTACGCTGAACCAGCATGTTTACAAGGCTGAAGAGAATCCGACTGTCTACAACGATCATTTGTTTTTTCGACATGGACACATGCATTTGCAAAAAATATTACGCCTGATAAAATGGTGATATATAAATAGTTATGAGTTTGATAGAGGATAGGAGTGTTCGTTGTGAGTGGAACAATGAAAGCCATTGTAAAACATCATCGCGGCGTAGGTGCTGAATTACAGGAAGTACAAATTCCTGTTATAAAAGAAAATGAAGTATTGATTAAAGTGAAAGCGACTTCCATATGCGGGACCGATGTTCATATCTATAACTGGGATGAGTGGTCCGCCAGCCGGGTTAACCCGCCATACGTGTTCGGGCATGAATTCGCTGGTGAAGTGGTAAAAGTGGGAAGTAAGGTAAATACATTTAAAGAAGGGGATTATGTAAGCGCTGAGACACACTTGGTCTGTGGCCATTGTCCTCAATGTCTGACTGGCAAATATCATATTTGTGAGAATACCCAAATAATAGGGGTTGATACACAAGGGTGTTTTGCTGAGTATGTTGCACTGCCAGCTGAGAACTTATGGAAAAACCCGGAAGAAATGCCGACGGATATCGCTTCCGTTCAAGAACCAATGGGGAATGCTGTCCATACGGTATTAAACGGGGATGTAGCCGGGAAATCAGTAGCCGTTATCGGTTGTGGACCGATTGGCCTGATGGCTGTCGGAGTAGCAAAAGCAGCAGGGGCTTCTCAAGTTCTGGCGTTTGATCTGAACGAATACCGCCTGGAATTGGCTTCTCAAATGGGGGCTACTACGGTTGTTAATTCTGGTAAAGAAGACCCGGTAGCAAAAGCGAAATCACTGACAGATGGGCACGGAATCGATGTGGTCTGTGAGATGAGCGGTCATCCGATAGCGATGGACCAGGGCTTCAAAATGATTACGAATGGGGGCAGGATGTCCATCCTGAGTCTGCCGACGAAACCAGTGACGATTGATGTCACTAATGACATCGTGTTTAAGGGTATTGAAGTACAGGGCATAACCGGACGCAAAATGTATGAAACTTGGCAACAGGTTTCCCGTCTGCTTCATTCGAAACAAGTGGATTTAACTCCGATGATCACTCATCACCTGCGACTCGAAGAATTTGAGAAAGGGTTCCAGCTGATGAATGAAGGGAAATGCGGAAAAGTAGTACTGCATCCTTGATTAAAAAATGTGGATTGTTGAAAAATAATCCGTAAATGAGAGATACTATTAAGAGAAAGATTACTTCATGGTATAAGGAGGTTCATCCTCCTGCATACATAACTACACATTTGTAAATAATTGAGGAGGTTTGTATATGAAAGGTTTTGAATACTTACAAAAGGAACTGGACCAAATGAAAGACCAGGGGACTTTCCGGGAATTGATCCCGTTGGAATCACCGCAGGGATCACGAGTTAAGATAAAAGGCAAAGAAGTGATTCAGTTATCTTCTAATAATTACCTTGGATTGACTTCCCATCCAAAAATGAAGGAAGCTGCAGAAAAAGCTGTCCGTGAATATGGAGCGGGTACCGGTTCAGTAAGAACGATTGCCGGGACGCTGCAAATGCACGAAGAATATGAAAAGAAGCTGGCTAAGTTTAAACATACCGAAGCAGCACTTGTTTTTCAGTCCGGCTTTACGACTAACCAGGGAGTACTCTCATCTATTTTGACAGAGGAAGATGTGGTGATTTCGGATGAATTGAACCATGCATCCATCATCGATGGAATTCGCCTGACAAAAGCCGGGCGTAAAATCTACAAACATGTTGATATGGATTCATTGGAAGAAAAATTGAAAGAGTCCGGCGACTATCGTACACGTTTAATTGTCACGGATGGCGTTTTCTCGATGGATGGCAACATTGCTCCGCTTCCAGAAATCGTTGAACTGGCTGAAAAATACGATGCACTCGTTATGGTTGATGATGCTCATGCCAGCGGCGTGCTAGGGGAGAATGGTCGCGGTACGGTCAATCACTTTGGGTTGGATGGACGAGTACACATCCAGGTAGGAACATTAAGTAAAGCAATCGGTGTCCTTGGAGGTTATGTGGCAAGCAGTCAGACCTTAAAAGAATATTTGATTCATAAAGGCCGCCCGTTTCTATTCAGTACTTCTCATCCACCAGCTGTAACCGCCGCATGTGATGCAGCAATAGACGTATTACTGGAAGAGCCTGAATTGATCCAGAAACTGTGGGATAATACGAAATTCTTTAAAGATGGATTGAAATCTCTCGGATTCGATATCGGAATCAGTGAAACTCCTGTCACTCCGGTAATGGTCGGCGATGATTCCTTGACTCACAAGTTTTCAGACGAACTATTCAATGAAGGAGTCTTTGCCCAAGGAATTGTTTTCCCTACGGTACAACGAGGGAAAGGGCGGGTTCGAACGATCGTCACTGCGGAGCATTCGAAAGAAGAATTACAAGAAGCGCTGACTGCTTTCGAACGTGCCGGCAAGAAATTGAATATCATTTCCTGATAGCACAAAGGCTGATCACATATGCTGATCAGCCTTCCTTTGTGTTATTCTTCAGCTTCTGCTCTTAAAATTTGCCATCAAAGTTGATATAATGAGAAAGTTAGATATGTTATGCGAAAGGAGCACTGTTGATGAATGAACAACAGCGTAAACAGATGAGTCAAATTCGTGAAGTGAATCCAGCGGACGTAAAATCCGACCAGGATAACCTGAAACGAATTAAGGATAAGAAAGGTGAAGACTTTATTAAATATTTCGAAACAAGCTACCAGCCTCCTTCCTTAAAAGATGCCAAAAAGCGGGGCAAGGAAGATGTTGAAGTTCATTATGATTTCAATATACCGGAAGAAATGATCGGCCTTGGAAAGGGCAAGAAATTCATGATTCGTACTTATGGCTGCCAGATGAACGAACATGATACAGAAGTCATGGCCGGCATCCTGGAACAGATGGGCTACGTGTCCACTAATGAGACAAAAGAAGCCGATATCATATTATTGAATACTTGCGCGATCAGGGAGAATGCAGAGAATAAGGTGTTTGGGGAAATCGGTCACCTGAAACCGTTGAAAACTGAAAATCCTGATCTGATCATTGGTGTCTGCGGCTGTATGTCCCAGGAAGAGTCAGTCGTCAACCGCATCCTGAAAAAGCACCAGTTCGTCGATCTGATCTTTGGAACACATAATATTCACCGGCTGCCACAGCTCGTCAAAGAAGCGATGTATGGCAAAGAAATGGTGGTTGAAGTATGGTCTAAGGAAGGAGACATCATTGAAAACCTTCCTCGTTCCCGGAAAGGGAAAATCAAGGCATGGGTCAATATCATGTATGGCTGCGACAAATTCTGTACGTATTGCATTGTCCCTTATACACGAGGCAAAGAGAGAAGCCGTCTGCCGGAGGATATTATTCAGGAAGTAAGACACCTGGCAGCACAAGGGTATAAAGAAATTACCCTTCTCGGTCAAAATGTCAACGCCTATGGTAAAGATTTGGATTTCGAATATGGACTTGGCGACCTGATGAATGAAATTCATAAAATAGACATTCCGCGCGTACGGTTTACAACATCCCATCCGCGTGACTTTGATGATCGTTTAATTGAAGTTTTGGCACAAGGCGGAAACTTGCTCGATCATATCCACCTTCCTGTCCAGTCAGGAAGCTCAGATGTCCTGAAAATCATGGCTAGGAAATATACCCAGGAAAGTTACTTGGAGCTCGTAGATAAGATTCGTACAGCGATGCCAAATGCGACACTGACAACAGACATCATTGTCGGCTTCCCGAATGAAACCGAGGAGCAGTTTGAAGAAACACTAACCCTCGTGGAAGAGGTCGGTTTTGAATCTGCCTATACGTTCATTTACTCTCCAAGAGAAGGAACTCCTGCAGCGCGTATGAAGGATAATGTTCCGATGGAAGTGAAAAAAGAAAGGCTGCAGCGTTTGAATAAACTGGTCAATGCACAGTCAGCAGAAGCAATGAAGAAATACGAAGGTGAAATTGTTGATGTACTGGTCGAAGGGGAGAGTAAGAAAAACCCTGACGTACTTGCCGGGTACACCGAAAGAAATAAATTGGTCAATTTCAAAGGGCCAAAATCCGCAATCGGTGAAATTGTGAAAGTGAAAATAAATAATGCAAAGACATGGTCTCTTGATGGAGAAATGGTCGAAGAAGCAGCAGAGGTGAAGTAGAAATGGCTGAATATACACGCAAGCAAGTAGTAGAAGAAGCACAGAAACTGGCTAAGATGATGGCCAATATCGAAGAGATCGATCGTTTTAAACAACTGGAAGCAAAAATAAATGAAAATAAAAAAGTGCAGGAAAATATCTCCAGGATCAAAGCGTTACAAAAACAGGCCGTCAACTTCCAGGCTTATGGGAAAACAGAAGCCCAGAAAAAAGTAGAAAAAGAAATTGACCGTCTCCAGGAAGAATTGGACGCTATTCCGGTAGTAGAAGAGTTCAAAAGTTCTCAGGTAGTCATTAACGACGTTTTACAAATGGTAACGAATACCATTGCCCGTGAAGTGACTAATGAAGTTATCCGATCCACCGGAGGAGATGTACTCAAAGGAGAAACAGGCGCTAAAGCTGGCGATTCAGCCTGCGGCCACTAATTTTTTCCCTTGCGCTGAAGGAGAAATATGCCCTTCAGCGTTTTTTTTCGTACAATTATCTAGGCTCTTGCATAGAATGAACTAAAACCTTATACAAATCCTTCTTGAAGGGAAAGGCATGTGCACATTTCGCCCAATTCAAGCATAGGATGTTGTGTATGATAAAGGGAGGTTTTAGGTGAGATGTCATTCTTTGACCAAGAGTACCGTGAGATCATCACGAAGGCTGTTTGTGGCAAAGGGAAGAAATTCACGCAATCGACACACATGATTTCTCCACCCCACCGTCCATCAAGTATCCTGGGCTGCTGGGTGATCAATCATGTCTATCACGCCAAGAAAAAAGGGGAGCATGTGGAAGTAAGTGGCCACTACGATGCAAACGTCTGGTTTTCATACAATGATAATACCAAGACGGAAGTCGTAACAGAGAGAGTCCACTATTGCGACCATGTCCCGCTGTACATCAAAGACGAAAATTGCATTGACGATGATTTGGAAGTCTTTGCAAGAGCGACACAACAACCGAACTGCCTGGAAGCCAACATCACTAGCAACGGTCAGAAGATTTCGGTTGAAGTAGAGCGGGAATTCTTCGTGGATGTAATTGGGGAAACGAAGCTTTGTGTCCGTGTCAATCCAAAGGGCTGTAAGCACGATCATGACTTTGATTTTGGTGACTTATCCGATGATGATTTTTCAGAGATCGACCCGGATTTTCTCGGAAGAAAAGAAGAGGAATAACCCCATTTAGATAATCCTTGCTAACAAAAGCGGGGATTATCTTTTTGTTTGCTTTATTAAACTTTTTTGAAAGGTTTATTCAACAAAAGTGCCGAATTGTGGAAGACTCAGTTTCAAGATAGTGAGGGTTCTTTACCATAATAGCGGCAGGGTTGGCCGGGAAACTACTCGCTTTCCTGCGGGGGGAACCGGCAAGCCTCCTCGGTCGTTTTCACTCCCTGTGGGGTCTCGCCTGGCTCCTTCTCCCGCGGGAGTCTCGCAGTTTCCCAACCAACCCATCTGAAGGATGGGAGAAAAGAACCCCTGTAATAGGTGAGACTGTCTTCTACAATCAATAGTTACAAGTACGTTTTTAAAAATAGCTATCCCTTTGGTTGAAGGACTTCATAACGATGTTTCCGTTTCTCCCATAAACACAAGGAGGTCCGGGAAATTGCGAGACTCCTATGGGAGTAAAGTACATGGTGAGATCCCGCAGGGCTTTAGCCCGAGGAAGCTCACCGTACACCCATGGAAAGCGAGTGATTTCCCGGATCTCCCAACCGTTACTATCGTAACGGAAACAACATATCTTGAAACTGATTCTTCTGTTAAAGGGAGCTTTACTGGAGAAATCAAGATGGAAGTTTAACAGAATCATTCGAACACAACCTTTCAAGGAAGGTTTTCATCTATGCTATAATAATGAAAGTGACTATAGAACGTTTTGGGGGATAGCAAATGGCGCAATATACACCGATGATGCAGCAGTATTTGACAATCAAAGCACAGCATAAAGACGCTTTCTTATTTTTTCGACTTGGTGATTTTTATGAAATGTTTTTTGATGACGCTTTGGAAGCGGCAAGAGAATTGGAGATCACTTTGACCAGCCGTGATGGCGGGAACGAACGGATCCCGATGTGCGGGGTTCCTTACCATTCGGCGGCGAACTACATAAAAAACCTGATAGAAAAAGGCTATAAAGTTGCAATTTGTGAACAAGTGGAAGACCCAAAAGCAGCTAAGGGAGTAGTCAAACGGGAAGTTGTCCAATTGATCACTCCTGGCACAGTGATGGAAGGGCACATGCTGGATGAAAAAGAGAATAATTATCTCGCAAGCCTCACTGGTTTTGACGATGGCAGCTACACAGTCGCCTACAATGATCTTACAACCGGAGAAAATAGCATCGCTCTTATTACGGATGGATGGGGAGCAGTGCTCAGTGAGTTATATAACCGACCTGTCAAAGAAATCGTCATTGCGTCTGACCTGGCTGAATCTTGTCAGCAGGATTTAAAGGAACGTTTAGCTTATACGATTTCTTATCAGGATGATGTAACCATTGAAGCCCCATTTTCCTCCTTACTGGAAAGTATCCAGCAGGAAAAATATAAAATTGGCTTTGGCAGGCTGCTCAATTACATTCAGCATACTCAAAAACGGTCCCTGGATCATTTGCAGCCCGTACAAAAAATCGAATTAAAACAGCATATGAACCTCGACATGTATTCCAAACGAAACCTTGAATTGATGGAAACATTAAGAAAACAAGGAAAGACGGGCAGCTTATTATGGGTAGTCGATGATACAGTCACTTCCATGGGCGCTCGTCAATTGAAAAAATGGCTGGAACGACCGCTTTTAGACAGAAGAGAAATCGAGGCACGTCACCAACAGGTGTCGGGATTCCTTGATCAATTCTTTGAGCGGGAAGAGCTGCGGGAACAGTTGAAGTCTGTTTACGATTTGGAAAGATTGTCGGGGCGGATTTCCTTTGGGAATGTGAATGCTCGGGACCTTTTACAATTAAAACAGTCGTTAGGTAAAATCCCAGCGATTAAAGAGACACTCAAAAAGTTTTCCCATGCAGAAATCAGCCGACTGCATGAATCCATCGATCCGCTGACAGATCTCTATCATTTATTAGATGAAAGTATTCACGACGATCCGCCAGTCACCATTAAAGAAGGCGGGATCATTAAAGATGGTTTCAACAATCATCTGGATGAATATCGGGATGCTGCCAAGAATGGGAAGCAGTGGATTGCTGAACTGGAACGAAGAGAACGGGAAGAAACAAAGATCAAATCCCTGAAAGTAGGGTATAATCGTGTCTTCGGGTATTATATCGAGGTCACCAAAGCTAACCTTCATTTATTGCCGGAAGGAAAATATGAGCGGAAGCAGACATTGACGAATGCGGAACGCTACATTACACCAGAGTTGAAAGAAAAGGAAACATTGATTTTAGAAGCCCAGGACAAAAGTGTGGAACTTGAGTATGAGCTCTTCTTATCGTTGAGGGAAAAAGTAAAGCAATACATTGAAGACTTACAAAAGCTAGCGGGACAAATCAGCAAAATTGATGTGCTGCAAGGTTTCGCCTCCGTTTCCGAAAAAAATGGCTATATCCAGCCGGGCTTCAATGATCAACGGCTGATTGACATTAAACAAGGAAGGCACCCGGTAGTGGAAAAGGTGATGAAAGACGCTTCTTTTGTGCCAAATGATGTTTTTATGGATGATGATACCGATATCCTGGTGATTACCGGACCGAATATGTCAGGGAAAAGCACCTATATGAGACAGCTCGCTTTAACCGCCATCATGGCACAGGTTGGCTGCTTTGTACCATGCGAAGAGGCGAACCTTCCAATCTTTGATCAGATATTTACTAGAATAGGAGCTGCCGATGACCTCGTTTCCGGCCAAAGTACGTTTATGGTAGAAATGCTGGAGGCAAAGCATGCGCTGGCGAATGCCACCGAAAACAGCATGATACTCCTTGATGAAATTGGCAGAGGTACGAGCACCTATGATGGGATGGCACTTGCTCAGGCGATCGTCGAACATATTCATGTAGAAATCAGAGCAAAAACGCTCTTTTCCACCCATTATCATGAACTGACCGAACTGGAAGATAGCTTGGACCGACTCCAGAATATTCATGTCCGTGCTGAAGAATATCAGGGAAATGTCGTCTTTCTCCATCAGATTCAAAGAGGTGCAGCGGATGAAAGCTACGGAATTCATGTAGCGAAACTGGCAGAGTTGCCAGATTCATTGATTACGAGAGCGACAGACCTATTGAAAGAATATGAAACAGGGACTAAAAATGAACACACTCAAGCAAAAACGACAGATGAGCAGCAATTGACTTTTTTTGAGGAAGTACGGGAAGAGAAACCCGGAAAAAGCACCAGGGCAGAAAGTAAATTACTTGATCAGCTGGCAAATATGGACTTGATGGAAATGACGCCGATGGAAGCGATGAACCAGCTTTATCAATTGCAAAAGCAAATAAAAAGATAAATAAAGGGGGAGGGGCATGGGAAAAATCAAATTGATGCCGGACCATTTAGCGAATAAAATCGCTGCTGGTGAAGTAGTGGAACGTCCGGCCTCTGTTATCAAAGAACTGGTTGAGAACAGTATCGATGCTAATAGCAAATCCATTAAAGTAGAATTACTGGAAGCTGGACTACAACAAATTAAGATAACCGATGATGGTGATGGCATGGAAGAGGAAGATTGTGAGCATGCCTTCTTCCGTCATGCAACGAGTAAAATTCAGGATGAAAATGACCTGTTCCACGTCAAGACCCTCGGGTTCCGGGGAGAGGCTTTAGCAAGTATCGCTGCTGTCAGTCGTTTATCCATTCAGACTTCGACTGGAAATGAAGCAGGCACTCGCCTCGAGCTGGAAGGTGGAAAATTGACCAATAAATCAAAAAGTGATGCACGTAAAGGAACGGAAATCATCGTCAATGATATATTTTTCAACACTCCTGCCCGCTTGAAGTATATGAAGACGATCCATACCGAGCTTGGCCATATCACTGATGTTTTAAACAGGATGGCACTCGCTCATCCTGATGTGAAATTTTCATGTTCACACAATGGCAAACAGCTCTTCCAAACCTCCGGTCGGGGGGATTTATTGCAGGTTATCGCGCAGATTTACGGGATGGGAACAGCAAGAAAGATGGTCCCTGTCGAAGGAGAAACGAAAGACTTCAAAATATCCGGTTATATAGCTAAGCCAGAAGTGACCCGTGCTTCAAGGAACTATATTTCAACTATCATCAATGGCAGGTACATTCGTAACATCACATTAAATAAAGCAGTGATGCAAGGCTATCACACGCTCCTTCCGATTGGGAGGAACCCGCTTGTCGTATTAAACGTGGAGATGGACCCGATACTTGTAGATGTCAATGTTCATCCGGCAAAGCTGGAAGTCCGGTTCAGTAAAGAACAGGAACTTTTCGAACTGGTCAAAACGACGATCCAATCCACTTTCAGAAAAGAAACCTTGATACCAGAAGCGCCGGAACAGAAAAAGCCAGTCAAAAAAATAAACTCAACACAGCCGGCATTCCACTTCTATGAAGAACGGGAACAAGAAGCACACGAACAGAGGAAAAAATCCATGGACCATCTGCTTGATTCTGCCACTCATGAAACTGAAGAAAAGCTGGACCTCGATGATTATGGGCAGCATCATTATCAGGAAAAGCAAAACGAAGTTATCAAAGAAATGGTCCAGGAAAATCCTAGGGAAGCTGCTATGGAAGGTACAGATGTTCAGGCAGAAACCGATGACGAGAGAGTACCTGCGATGTATCCGATTGGCCAACTGCACGGGACCTATATATTAGCTCAAAACGAAAAGGGGCTGTATATTGTCGATCAGCACGCAGCTCAGGAGCGGATCAAATATGAGTTTTATACGGAAAAACTGGGAGAAGTAGAAAATGAGGTGCAGGAGCTTCTTGTGCCGCTTACGTTTGATTTCTCCAAGCAGGAAGCGCTGCGAATCGAAGAATACAATGAAGAATTAAAGCAGGTGGGAATCTTTTTTGAAGCATTCGGTGAAAATAGCTATATTATCAGATCCCATCCCAATTGGTTCCCGAAAGGCTTCGAGATGGAAGTGATTGAAGAAATGGTGGAACAGATCATGAGTGAAGAACGGATTGACATCAAAAAAATTCGGGAAGAAGCTGCAACATTAATGTCCTGCAAACGGTCGATCAAAGCCAATCATTACTTGAACCATAATGATATGTTTCAGCTGCTTGAAGATCTAAGGAAATCGACTGACCCGTTCACCTGTCCTCACGGCCGGCCGATTATCGTTCATTTTTCCGAATATGAAATGGAGAAAATGTTCAAACGGGTGATGTAAACATAAGAGAAACTGGAGAGCGATATCGTTCTTCAGTTTATTTATGCTAGAATGGGATGGTGGATGAAGGAGGGATACGATGGTATTACAGTTAAAGCTAAAGAACAACGGGGAAACTCTTTGGGAGACTAATGACTTTTATGATGAAAAACAAAGACTGGGAGCTATTACTAAGTTATTTGAGGCAGCCAATGCTTACTATCAGGGGAACGAAAAAACCTACGCTTCCATCAGTAGGGGAGTGGAGCAACTGGATGAATGGCGGATTGGTCTGGAGAATTTAATTAAACAATCTTACCATATCGCCAGACGGGAAGCGGATGAAAATCCTGAACTCCATACCATCAACGATGTAGCTTTCCAATTGCTGGTCGTTTATGTCAGTGACTATTTTAAAAATGATAATAGGGGCTATGATTATTTTATTGATAACAAGCATCGTTTTATCGGGATGAACGTTACCATTCTCCAGGATGGAGTGGTTCGTTTTGACAACGTCATTAATGAAGAAAACTTAGAAGAGGCGGAACAGGAATTGACGCGATATGAGCGTCTTATCAGTGCACAGTTACTGGCACAGCATCGTATTGTCTATCAGCTGATTAAAGCAGTACTCTTCAAATATAAGTTAGCACACCGACAATAGGGGAGCGCGAGCGACGTTCCTTTTTCACGAAAGGTAATGCAGCTTCTCAGGCTATTTGTGGGATTGTCTGATGAACTGGAAGAAGTTCAGTATTTGAATGATTTCTTCCCGGCTCAGTTCCTCCCATACATATACATAAAATAAATCCGTTTCCTCGATCCCTTTATCTTCTAGTACGTCGTTTATCTTTTTAAGAATATCAAATGGTTGATCGCTTTTCCCCAATAAATAATCTGTCGTACAATCAAGTGCGTCGGCAAGTGCTACGATATTTTCCAGGCTTGGCGTCGTATAGCCGCGCTCCCAGTTAGAGATAACCTGAGAGGACTCTCCGACTTCTTCGGATAGTTTTTTTTGTGTCCAATTATGGTGGATGCGTAAAAATCGAATCCGTTCCGCTGTGACCATCAGGCAACCCTCCTACCGCTAATTTTACCATGATAGCAGGCATAGGGACATCTGTTTGCTGCAGATAACGTAATTCGTTACCCACTCATTAACGGGTATAGTTAGCTGTGGATAAAGAAAATGATTACACACACCTAACGGAATCCGTTATTTTTTAACTAACGAACTCCGTTACAAGGGTGTGGAAACCCTTACATTTACGTAATTAGCCGCTTCAGGATTTGTTGTGTATAATATTTGTATAATGAGGTTTGTGAATGAAAGGTGGATAACTATATGAAGCCTGTGGTTGTATCGGTAGTCGGACCGACAGCAGTGGGTAAAACTAAACTTGGGATAGAAATAGCCAAACGATTTAAAGGCGAAGTTATCAGTGGTGATTCCATGCAAATTTATCGAAGCATGGATATTGGCACAGCAAAAGTGACTCCGGAAGAAATGGAAGGAATCCCGCACCATATGATCGATATTAAAGACCCGGAGGATTCCTTTTCAGTCGCTGAATTTAAAGAAAGGGTCACAGAAGCAATTGAGGATATTTCCTCCAGGGGAAAGCTTCCGGTAATTGTTGGAGGGACTGGTCTTTATATTCAATCTGTGCTTTATGATTTTAATTTTTCAGAGCAAAAGCGAAGCGGTGAAATAACCGAGCGCTTAGAATCCGAACTTGAGATGAAAGGAAATCAGGCACTTTATCAACAGTTGATGGAAATCGACCCGGAGCAGGCGGAAAAAATTCATCCCAATAACGAGAGAAGGTTAATACGTGCCTTGGAAATTTATGAAAGCACAGGGATGACCATGTCAGAGTATCAAAAGAACCAGTCGGATGAATCTCCCTACCATCCAATCCTTATTGGTTTAGAAATGGATCGTGAGCTGCTTTATGACAGAATCAATCATCGCGTCGACATGATGGTGGAGGAAGGACTGTTGGAAGAAGTCCGGGAGCTGTATGATTCGGGCCTGGAAGACGTGCAGTCCATGCGGGCGATCGGGTATAAAGAATTTATCCCTTATTTTAATGGAGAGTACCACCTGGAGCGGGCGGTGGAATTATTGAAGCGCAATTCCCGCCGATACGCGAAAAGACAATATACGTATTTCCGCAATAAAATGGATGTAACCTGGTATTCCGTAACAGAACAAAATTTTCAGGAAAAGTTTCAAATTATTTTGCGTGATTTAGCAGGAATGATCGAACAGACATAGAATTAGTTGTAATATAGATAGAAAAGAGGAGGAAGATTCATGGCTCAATCCGTCAATATTCAAGACACCTTTTTAAATCAGCTAAGAAAAGAACGCGTTCAGGTAACCGTCTTTCTACTCAACGGGTTCCAATTGAGAGGGGCTGTCAAATCATTTGATAATTTTACAGTTCTGCTGGAAACGGATGGGAAGCAGCAGCTTATTTTCAAACATGCAATTTCCACTTTTGCTCCAACCAAAAACGTTTCTTTAGATAAAGAATAATGGACAGTGAAACGGATGCTTCTGGCATCCGTTTTTCAATGCGCCTGGGCGTTTGTCACACATTGAGGCTGTCATACGTATAGTGTTAGGGAATAAGGGGTGATCTAATGAGTTCCCAACTGACCCATAACCAACAAGGTAAAATCAACATTATTTTAAAAGACCGGAAAGAAGATAATGCTGACAGGGCAGCACTGGCCCCTGTGGAGAACGGTAAAGCGGACCCGTTTCAGCTAATTGAAGATCATTTGGATGCTTTCATCGGCATGGATCGTCTGCGTGAAAAGGTAAAAGAGATCTATGCGCAGGTTCTTGTTAAGGAAAAACGCAGGCAAGTGGGGCTAACTACGGAAAACCAAGTGCTTCATATGATGTTCAAAGGGAATCCCGGCACGGGGAAAACAACCGTCGCACGCGCGCTGGCGAAGATTTTTTATGATATGAACCTGTTATCGAAAGGGCATTTTATCGAAGCAGACCGGAGTGATCTGGTAGGGGAGTACATTGGCCATACGGCGAAGAAAACAAAAGATTTGATAAAAAAGTCGCTTGGTGGTGTTTTGTTCATTGATGAAGCCTACTCTCTCGCACGTGGTGGGGAAAAAGATTTCGGGAAAGAAGCAGTAGATACCATTGTGAAGTGTATGGAAGATCATCATAGTGAGTTTATTTTGATTCTGGCAGGATACCCGCGTGAAATGACCAGGTTCCTGACTTTGAATCCCGGGTTGAAATCCCGCTTTCCTATTACACTGGAGTTCCCGGATTATACGCCAGGTGAATTGCTGGAAATAGCACACGACATGGCAGAGCTGAAAGATTATAAACTGTCCAATGAAGCCCAATGGAAATTGAAACAGCATTTCCATTCGTTGCTGCAGCGGTCGCCGTACAATTTTTCAAATGGACGCTATGTGCGGAACATCATTGAAGATGCCATCCGAAAACATGCCATCCGAATGATGCGATGTTCCACCATCAATAAAGAGGTACTAATGACAATAGAAGCTAAAGATATTATATTCGAAGAGGTTGGGGGAGGATAATTATTATCCACGACTCTTTTCTTTTGATATGATGATAAGAGATACCGACCATGGAAAGAGGTAGAAATAATGCCAGAAAAAGAACAAGTAGTACTTGTAGCAAGAGCTCAAACCGGGCAGGATGACAAACGGTTCCAATCCTCGCTGGAAGAACTGCAATCGCTCACAGAAACAGCGGATGGCGCAGTTCAACATATATTCGTTCAGAAAAGGGACCGGGTTCATCCTGCCACATACTTAGGAGAAGGAAAATTAGAAGAAATTAAAGATTATGCAGAGGAGAATAGTGTTGACCTTGTTATTTTCAATGAGGAGCTTTCCCCTGGGCAGCTAAGGAATATAACAGACCGATTGGGAGTCCGGGTCATTGATCGAAGCCAGCTCATTCTGGACATATTCGCTCAACGGGCTAAAACGAAAGAAGGTAAACTGCAGGTGGAGCTGGCACAGCTGCAGTATTTACTTCCAAGACTTGCCGGCCAGGGGACGGAATTATCCCGTCTTGGTGGCGGAATCGGGACAAGGGGTCCGGGTGAAACAAAGCTGGAAAGTGACCGTCGCCACATCCGCAGGCGCATTGACGATATTAAAAAACGGTTATCTGCGGTGGTGAAGCAGCGGGAGCAGTACCGGAAACGACGAAAAGAAAACAAGGCTTTTCAAGTGGCGATCGTAGGTTACACCAATGCTGGGAAGTCGACGTTTTTCAACCGTGTTACCGAAAGTGATTCATTTGAAGAAAACCTGTTATTCGCAACCCTGGATCCGTTGACCCGACAGTTACAGCTTCCGTCAGGCCTCCAGGTGCTTTTGACCGATACGGTCGGATTTATTCAGGATCTGCCAACTACTCTAATTGCCGCTTTCCGGTCTACATTGGAGGAAGTGACAGAAGCGGACTTCATTCTTCATATGGTTGACGCTTCTCATCCCGATCATGAACAACATGAACGCACGGTACTGAAGTTATTAGGTGATTTGGAAGCGGATCACCTGCCGATGCTTACCGTTTATAATAAGATGGACCTGTTGAACGGCGATTTTATTCCGGAAGCTTTTCCATCCATTACAGTGAGTGTCCATGATCCTATCGACAACAAGCGGGTATTGGATAAAATAGAGGATACGCTGATCAAAGAATGGGATAACTATCACACCTTTATTCCAGCCGGGAACGGCAAGAGGATTCAACAATTAAAAGGGGAAAGCATCGTCTCATCCTTTCATTTTGATGAGAAAAGGGAAGGGTATGTAGTAGCCGGTGCCATTCATCCCGAACATCCGTTAAAACACCAATTACTATAATAAAGGAAGTAACGTACGTTATGAATATTGAACAACTAGCAGCACATACAGAAGAAGAGATTCGTCCTTACCATATATCAATACAATCCATTGTGGAAAAAAATCAACACAGAGTGCTGGAAGCCTTCCGCCGTCTTAAAATCTCGGACAGCCACTTCAACCCGACAACAGGGTATGGGTATGACGATTACGGCCGCGATACTTTAGAAGAACTTTATGCGGAGATCTTCGGTGGGGAAGACGCATTGGTACGCCCTCAAATCATTTCAGGCACCCATGCCATTACAACAGCTTTATTTGGTGTGTTAAGACCAGGTGATGAATTATTATATATGACCGGGGAACCTTATGACACGTTGGAACAAGTAGTCAAAGGTTCGAACGACAAGGATACCGGTTCCCTCAAAGATTACGGCATAAGCTATCGTTCTGTCTCCCTTGCCGAGTCAGGAGAAATCGATTTCCCTGAAATCAGAAACGCTATAAAAAATAATACGAAAATGATAGCTATCCAGCGTTCGAAAGGGTATGCGGACCGCCCTTCGTTTACGATAGACGAAATCGCTGACATGATTCAAAAAATCCGGACTATAAAGCCGGATGCGATCATTTTTGTGGACAATTGTTATGGGGAGTTTGTCGAACTGCAGGAGCCATTGCATGTTGGGGCTGATTTGATCGCAGGATCGTTAATTAAAAATCCGGGCGGAGGAATTGTCCGTACCGGAGGTTATATAGCTGGAAATAAAGACTTAGTAGAATTATGCAGCTATCGCCTGACCGCTCCCGGGATTGGTAAAGAAGCTGGAGCCAGTCTGAACAGCCTCCAGGAAATGTACCAGGGAATCTTCCTTGCGCCTCATATGGTTGGAGAAGCTTTAAAAGGTGCCGTTTTCACTGCCAGATTATTAGAAGAGGCTGGCTTTACTACGACCCCTGCCTATAATGCAAAGCGCACCGATTTAATTCAGGCGGTCGCTTTTGAAACAGCAGAGCAAATGGTTGCTTTTTGCCAGGCGATACAGAAGTCCTCACCAATTAACTCTCACGTTACACCGTATCCTAGTCCGATGCCGGGGTATGAAAGTGATGTCATCATGGCAGCGGGTACGTTTATCCAGGGAGCGAGTCTGGAATTGACCGCAGATGGCCCGATTCGCCCTCCCTACATGGCTTTCGTGCAAGGCGGGCTCACTTATGAGCATGTCAAAATAGCGGTGAAGCTTGCGCTTGAGGAAATAGTTGAGGCAGGTTTTCATCAAATTGAAACAGGGTAAAACTGAGATGGGGAAGCTCATTTCAGTTTTTTTATTTTTTCATGTTAGATTTCTTAACATCTCTTGACACATAACATTTCATTGGTATAATAAAGTTATCACATGCAAGGGAGGTAGCCATCGATGAGCGATGAAATACGACGTTCGATGCCGTTATTCCCGATTAGTATTGTTAAATCTTTAACAGATTTGTCTGCGAGACAAATCCGTTATTATGAAGAGCACAATTTAGTCCACCCGGCAAGATCAGAAGGGAACCGCAGATTGTTTTCCTTTAATGATGTCGATCGTCTGCTTGAAATAAAGGCATTGATCGAAAAAGGCATCAACCTGGCAGGGATCAAACAGGTTCTGTCCATGCAGGAAGTGCCGGATAACGAACCGATGGATCAAGAGCAAGTCGAGGAAATCCATAATGACCTCTCAGAGAAAGAGCTACGCCGCATGCTCCAGCAAGAATTACATACCGCTGGAAGGTACGGCAAATCATCGTTAAGACAGGGAGAATTATCACGATTCTTCCACTAAAATATAGGAGGAAAATATTAAATGGGATTAACTAGAAAAGAAATTTACAAAAAAATTGAAGAAGAAAACGTAAAATTCATCCGACTACAATTCACAGACATGCTTGGTACCATCAAAAACGTGGAAATTCCTTTGAGCCAATTGGATAAAGCTTTGGATAATGAAATGATGTTTGATGGTTCTTCTATCGAAGGTTTCGTCCGTATCGAAGAATCTGACATGTACTTAATTCCAGACCCTGAAACTTTTGTTGTCTTCCCTTGGACATCCGAAAAAGGAAAAGTAGCACGTTTTATCTGTGATATTTATAACCCGGATATGACTCCATTCGAAGGGGATCCACGTTATATCCTGAAAAAGAACCTGCAGAAAATGGAAGAGCTAGGATTTTCCGCATTTAACATCGGTACAGAACCGGAATTCTTCCTGTTCAAGCTTGATGAACGCGGGGAACCATCCATGGAACTGAATGATAAAGGTGGATACTTTGACCTTGCTCCAACAGACTTAGGTGAAAACTGCCGTCGCGATATCGTACTTGAATTAGAGGAAATGGGCTTTGAAATTGAAGCATCCCACCACGAAGTTGCGCCAGGTCAGCATGAAATCGACTTTAAATATTCTGATGCAGTCAAGCACTGCGATGATATCCAAACATTTAAATTGGTTGTAAAAACAATCGCCCGTAAACACGGTCTTCATGCGACATTCATGCCTAAACCATTGTTCGGGGTCAACGGATCCGGAATGCACGCCAACATGTCCTTGTTCAAAGGAAAGCAGAATGCATTCTACGACACAGAAGGCGAGCTGGAGTTGTCCGAAGTTGCCTACCAGTTCACTGCAGGCATCATCAAGCATGCGACAAACTTTACAGCTATTACGAATCCAACTGTTAACTCTTATAAGCGTCTTGTGCCAGGGTACGAAGCTCCTTGTTACGTAGCATGGTCTGGTCAAAACCGAAGCCCGCTTGTCCGTGTTCCTACTTCCCGCGGTTTGAGCACGCGTATCGAAGTACGTAGTGTCGACCCTGCAGCGAACCCGTACTTGGCGATGGCTGTACTATTGGCAGCTGGTCTCGACGGTGTAGAGCACAAGCTTGAAGCACCAAAACCAGTTGATCGCAACATCTATGTAATGAATAAGGCAGAACGTGAAAAGAACGGAGTGCAGGACCTTCCAGCTACACTATATGATGCACTTGAGCTGCTGAAGAAAGACGATATCCTTGTTAAAGCACTCGGTGAACACTGCTTCGAACACTTTATTGAAGCGAAAGAAATCGAGTGGGATATGTTCCGTACACAAGTCCACCCTTGGGAACGCGAACAGTATATCTCTGTATATTAAGCAGCAAACTTCTTAAAACTAAATGTGAACTAATCCTTAGGTATTTAAGATAAGGAAAACACCCAAACTGCCATAATCCTGAATTCGACAGGGTTATGGCAGTTTGGGTTAAGAGTGTCACTGAAGAGCTAACTCAACTTCTTATAGAACAGTATTAAAAAGGGGGCTCCGTGAACTGAAAAATTTGATTTGGCGATTAAACGTCTCACATTTAAAATTTAGCTCTTTGTTCTATATCACATAAGTAGTAAAGAATACCAAAAGATTAGCACTTCAGACCTTTAATTAGCGTTTGTATAACCTCTAGACGACTAAACTCCTTTGGAGGAAATTCTCCCCTTCTCAGCATTTCCCTTACTTTTGACCCTGATAGATGAATATGATCTTCTGTTCCATGAGGACATGTTTTTTTAGTTGTAATTTGGCTGCATTTTTTACAGTAATAAGCATGGTCAAAAAATATCGGCTTAATGCCTAGCTCATTTTTGCTGAATAACGAAAAAATTTCTTGTGCTTCATAAGTTCCATAATAATCCCCTACTCCAGCATGGTCACGTCCTACAATAAAATGTGAACATCCGTAATTTTTTCTAATAAGGGCATGAAAAATTGCCTCTCTTGGTCCTGCATATCGCATAGCAGCCGGGAATACCCCCAAATGGACTCGATTTTTTGGATAGTAATTTTGGAGTAGAACCTGATAGCTGTTCATTCGTATCTCAGATGGGATATCGTCAGCTTTTGTTTCTCCGACAAGAGGATGTAAAAAAAGCCCATCTACTACCTCCAATGAACACTTTTGTATATATTCATGTGCACGATGAATGGGATTTCTTGTTTGGAATGCTACAATTGTTTCCCACCCCCGTTTAATGAATTCCTCCCTTGTCTCTTTTGGTTTACAATAAAAATCCGGAAATAAGTTTTTGGATCTGGGAGGTCTGACTAATGTAATAGGACCTGCTAAGTAAACGTCAGGTCTATTAAATAGCTTTGCTACTCCAGGGTGAGCAGGGTCAGTGGTTTTGTATACTTGTTTTGCTTCTAGCTTTTTATCAGGTTTATATTTTTCATGTAAGTGAAGAATTCCATATACTTCGTCAGCAAATACCAGTTTTATCTTTTCTCCAATTGTAAGACGTGAAGAAAGGGCTGCAGTAACTGGCAGTGTAATAGGTATACTCCATACCAATCCATTAGCTAATCTCATTTTTTCCACCACTGAATTATAATCTTTTTCTCCTATATACCCTGTCAAAGGACTATAGGCCCCTGTAGCGATTAACTCTAAATCAGAAAGAGCCATTAAATCTAATTCAATTTCTTTTGATATAGAGCTATAATCATAATTATAATCTACTTTGGAAATCAGTTTATGTCCATGTGGTTCTATAATATTCATAATAATACCCTTTCTTTCTTAAATTCTATCTTGAATAAAATCCACCAAATGATTCACAGAGCTCGATATGGATTTTTCAGTTGTGTCTATAACTACTTCTGGTGCTAAAGGTTCTTCATAATCTTGTGAAATACCAGTAAAATTCCTTATCTTTCCTTCAAGGGCTTTTTTATAAAGACCCTTAGGGTCCCTTTTCTTACATTCTTCAACAGAACATTTAACGAATACTTCAACAAATGTATTATCTTTAAACCTTTGACGAGCTTCATCCCTATCTTTTCTATAGGGTGAAATTGCGGCGACGAAGACAACCATTCCTGCATCAACAAACAATTTTCCAATTTCAGAAATTCGGCGAATGTTTTCCGCTCTATCCTTAGGAGTAAATTCTAAATTGTTATTAATGCCATGTCGCAGGTTATCTCCATCAAGCAAGTACGTATGGATACCCTGATTAAATAATTCTCTTTCTACATGGTTAGCAATTGTAGATTTACCAGCCCCTGATAATCCAGTAAGCCATATAATTAAGCTTTTATGACCATAAGCTTTCTCTCGTTCTTCTTTTGATACATTGGTTTGGTTCCAAGTGATATGCTCACTCATAAAAAACTTACCTCCAAATTAAAAATGTGAGTGATACAGTACAAATTAAACAAAAAATACTTAGTAAAAATCCGACCTTTAAATAATCGGTAAATCTATAACCTCCTGGGCCGTAAATAATTAGGTTTGTTTGATATCCAATTGGTGTGATGAAACTGCATGAAGCAGAAATTGCTATTATCATCGCAAACATTTTGGGATCGGTTCCTATTTCTAACGCAACCGAATGTCCCAAAGGAAACATCATAGCTGCGGCAGCAATATTATGAGATATTTCAGTTAATATCATTGTTACCAGATAAATTGTTATCGCTGTTCCTAATAAACCAAATCTGTCATTTATATATAATATTGCAATTGAAATCGCTTCGGTTACTCCTGATTTTTCTATAGCTGCCCCTATCCCGATAGCAGAAGAGATAAGAATAATTACACTCCAATCGATCGATTTTCGTGCTTCTGCAGGACTTATCGATTTAGTAGCCAGTAAAATGAGGACAGCAATAATTGCAGCTTTTATGATGGAGATGAATTGGAAGGCTGCAAGGGTGAACATTACAAGTAATACAAAGACTAATATTTTGTTGTTTCGAAAGTGGTTTGTCTGTATATTTTCTGAATTATTGCTTTTCTCCATAGGTGTTAGGTTGTTTTTATAATTCCTGTGAGGGAGCAGGTGCCTGCCAATTAAATACATATAACCTAGGCCAACAAGGGTAAGAGGAATGCCGAGATAAGAGAATTCTAAAACTGTAAACCCTGGATGTCCGCTTTGTTGCAAAAGACCGTCTACCATCAAATTCGTGGAAGTGCCATATAAAGTGATCGTTCCACCTAAAATTGCTGCATAGGATAAGGGGATTAATAGTTTAGAGGGATTAACCCCGTTGGATAATCCCCAATTACGTACAAGTGGGGTGAGCGTATAAACTATAGCAGTATTATTGATAAAAGCTGATAAGATTGAAACTGTTATCATCATTTTAAGAAGGATCAAAGGAAAATTCCCATTGTATTTTAATACTTTTTCAATCAGATGATGTAGCATACCACTATTAAATAATCCATTACTGATGATAAAAAGAAGGGCTATGGTAATTACACTTTTATTTGCAAAACCTTGAAAAGCTTCTTCAACTGAGATGACATTTGTTAATATAAGGATCAATAATACAGAAAAGAGAGTCACATCAGGTGGGAACCACTGTTTAATTAATATGGTAAACATTCCTGCTAAAACAAGTGTTACATAAAAGATCTCCATCTAGAGCCCACCACCATGATATTGATAACTATGACTACAATATGCATTTTCTATACTTTTGTTATAAAAATGGGTATGGGTACTATCTTTCTTGCAGCGGTTCCATAACTATGTTATAAACCCACACCTTTCGCTTAAAATCGTTTTATAATACAGTACATTGACCGAATAACATCAAAGAGAAGGATGAATTAGTGTGATTCATTTCAATAAAAATGATATTGAACAAGATCGTTTAGTGTGTTTTTTGCATATACCAAAAACTGGTGGGAAAACGTTATGGAATATACTAGAGAAACAAAGTGAAGATGTCCTGGTTTGGCATGGGAAATTTTTTGAAGAGCTCAGTAAACCTTTTGAATTCTTTACATTCCTAAGGGATCCAGTTGATCGAGTACTATCAACCTTTTACTATATTCAGAATTATGAGCGCGATCCTTTGCATAAAAAAGTAAAGAGAATGAATTTGGAGGAATTTGTTGAATACATGAAGAATGAGGATATCGGAGATAAACCTTATCCTAAAAAAGATTTGCGTAGTATACGTTTTAGAACTGTAAATCTTGCTACCCGTTATTTATCAGGCGGTAATCCTTCAGATATAAAGAAGGCTAAAGAAAATCTTAAGAACTATTTCCCGGTTGTTGGTTTTACAGATATGTATAATGAATCACTGTTTTTATTAAAAGAGCATTTTAACTTTGATATTTCCAAAGTAGATAAAATAAATACTAACAGGAAACGCCCAAAAAAGAATGTTGTACCCAAATCCATCATTAAAACCATAGCTGAATTAAATAGCCTGGATATAGAATTGTATCAATCGGCAAAGGAAGAATTTAATAATAAATTAAACCAAATGGACAGCACATCAATCCAAAAGTTAAATCAATGGAAAGCTATGCATTAGGAGATATTTTATTGTTGATATAGCTTTCATAGAATATCTTTCATTAACAGGAAAGGCCAGCACTAAGGAGTTCTGGCCTTTCCTGTTAATGAATTCACTTAAAAATCGTTTAACACGTCTTGCAATTCTGCTTGCTGTGCATCAATTTGTTCAAGAGCATGGTTTATATTTCGTCTAAAAATACTTATAATACTTTGGCCATAATTGTTTCCTGGAACTGCCCATTTTCCGTTAAGCTGTGTCCAAGTAGTTGCGCTTCCTCTGTTGACTAGGTCAAATCTTGGATCGACTTTAGGATATCCATTTGGAATCGGTTCTGAGGATGCATAAGCATATAAGTGCTGGATATGAGCATGGACACCTTCTGCAGGGGTAGCGAAACTTGCTCCTGGATTGTCTGGGCCAGTGGCTCCAATTCCGGCAAAGTTGTTTTGTTTATCGTCTACTACACCTGTAAAACGGAAGTAATCCGTTTCGTGAATAGCCTGTGCATACGCCACATCTGCTCTTATTCCATAAACTTCACCATATTCCATATAGTAGGCTCCAAGATTTGGAGCGTCCGGATTAATCGTTTTTACAAATTCCTCTAACTGACAAGGGTTTAAATGAATATCTCCTTGGATAGTAAAACGTTCTTCCGGGGTTGCTGGAGGTGGGGAAGGCACTTCGCCTTCTGTCAGAATGAAAGCGTCTGTAATTCCGATGCTCTTCAATTTCTGTACTTGCTGTTCTGCATTTTCTCTTTGAGAATAAGCTCCAGCTTGCACTCTATAATATTGCACACCCGATATGGTAGTAGGCACGATAAAAGAATCAATGTTGTGAGTCGCTAGGTACTGAACTCGGTTTTCTGCATTGGGACGGTTTTTAAAAGAACCAGCAATGACCTTATAAAGAACACCAGGTGCAGTTTTAGCCGGTAAATCAAAGGCTTCCTTAACTCCTTCAGCAATGGCTATAGAAACATCTTGAATAAATTCAGGATTGGTTAAATGCGCAAGGTCGTCAGGATTATCCAGAAATAGCACCTCTAATAATAATGCAGACATCTTTGTCTCCCTTAGCACATGAAAATTGGCTCGCTTTTTCCCCCTATCATTAATACCATATTTTGATTCCACGGAATCTAAGATCTTATCATGAATAATGTTCTGATGAGCTTTAGTGGCCGGAGGGACAGTACCGCTAAAAATATAACTCTCAAAACCAGTTCCCCCAGCAGCATTGTTGTGAATAGATAGGAAGAAATCGGCATTCTCGGAATTAGCCAATCGGGTTCTTTCTTCTAATGAAATCGTTATATCCCTGGTTCTTGTCATTACTATATCCACTTCGTAGTTTTTGAGCAGGTAATCTCTTACCTTTAAAGCGATCGAAAGATTAAATTGCTTCTCCTCATAACTTTTGTAAGTTGCCCCAGGGTCATTCCCCCCATGACCAGGGTCAATAATTATCTTTTTCATTTTATTAGCCTCCTTTCAAGACTACATTTAATTATATGAATAGTAAGACAAACCTGGTTAGACTAGTGTTTAGTTTTATTTAAAAAAGGCGCGTGTTGCAGATTAACATCGGTTAACGATAATGGTTTTTTGGATTAGTATCGATTGACAGTAAAAGTCGAAGTATTTCAAATGCTTTAATTATGAGAAATCATAAAAGACGCAATCCCGCATGGGGAGTGCGTCTTTTATGGAAGGAGCAGAAATTGAACAAGCAAAAGTGGATCAACAATGCTTTAACCTTTTCTATCTTCAGGTTGGAGGTAAGGAAGTGACTCGGAGTTACAATAATATATGCGCTTTTCCTAGCATTGTGACCATCATTTTTTAATTTCACAGGAATTTCGAATGGCAGGAATCTGAATGTTTTATATACTGGGCGTGTTCTATCTAGAAAATGAGCCAGGGTTTATAATCATACAGCGAAAAAGGTCTCCATCATCCAGAATCGATAATAGAAACCTTTTTGTAAATGCTTGTTATGTCCCTGCCTATCTGCTTTAGACGGCTTCCAGGACATCTCCTATATAATTTATATAATACCGTACTGATATCTTATTCGGAAAAGATTGAACGGTCTAAATTTTTCTCTTTTTACCACAACAGCCGCCTCTACTGACAGGCCTTTTTTTAACTGATGAAGCATCCATTACGATTGGCTCAACTGTCGCTTTGAAAAATCTATTTTGGTAAACTTTTTTTCCTTTGGAAGTCTTTCTTTTCAAAAAAATCAACTCCTTTAATTGATAATATATTGTACTCGGGAATCACTATTAAGTACGGGCTTTTATTATGTTCTTATTAAAAAAGGGCATTCCTTATAATTTTCCTTATTGATAACGTAAGTTTTGATGGAAGGCTGTGCCTTTTTATAGGAAACAATAACCATCTTTACCTTCTCATCCGGATGGTTGATGAGGTCAAACCTTGAGGGAACAGGTGCTGTTGTCGGGTGTGAGTGATAAACTGCGATTACCAGTTCATTCCTTGCTTTAATTTCATTGAGGGTTTGTGCGACTATCTTCTCGCTTACAAAAAAACGTCTGTCTGACTTCCATTCATTTTCCAATGGCCATATAGAGGTTATATCATCCTTGTTTCCTGCCAAAAGGCCGCAAGCTTCATAAGGTAAACAAGATTTACCGTGTTCAACAAGCTGATTATATATAGTGTTTGAAAGTGTAATTTTGTTCATTACCATGTCAATCCTTTTTTTGGAAAATTGAGAACAGAGATGAAAACTCAATTTTCTTTTGGCTTTTAGGATGGGGCTCCTCGTTTGTTTCTAGTTGTGCTTGCTTTTTCATATCTTGTTCGGTTAGGTCGTTATTTTTTGGTGTTGAAGCTTTGGAATCAACATGTGTGCTTTTAAACTCATTATTTTTAATAGAGTTTTCACTGGAATCCTGTGATTTTTTTGCTTGTTTTTGTTTAGAAAGCTTACTTTGGCTTTCTGCAGTTATATTTTCTGTTAGATTCACTGCAGAGCGTTGTTTTTCTGGTGATTTGGATAACTGGTTAGCTTTTTTTTTTCCTTGTTGTTTGGAATAGATGATATTTTTATTTAATTCATTATGAGATTGCTGAAAAGTTCTTCTCTTAGATTTTCCCCTTGATAAGGTATTTTGCCCACCTGCCGAAGGTATATTGGACTGATGTTTTTGGCTGCTGGTTCTTGTGAAGCTGGAATTTTGCCTGCTGAATGATTGAGATGGCTGCTCTACATTCCTGTAAGATTGGAGCATGTTTTGCAGCTGTCGGTACTCCGATTTTCTTGGATTTTGAGCTTTTTGATTATTTTCCTGGTTAATGACGACTTGGTCTTGAATTTGTGCTATATCCTCTTTTATTCGGTCGATTTCTCTAATGCTTTCCCTGAAATGACTGTTTTGAGAATAAATAACTGTATTTATTTTCTCAATTAATTCATTAATATTAAGCTGATCAACTTTATCTATTACTTTACTGATATCTTCTTTCAACTGGCTCATCATATTGTTAACATTTTGTATATAATCAGCAAAATTTTCTTCTCTCTCCTCAAAATCGGTTAATTGCCTCTGGTATCTCTCTTCCATACTTTTCATTTCTCCTTCTAATCTAATAAGTTTTGAATGAGTTTCATTAAACTCGTGCTTGATTAGAAGATAATCGTCCACAGCTTCCCCTTTTTTTACTACGTTAAGGGTTTGTTCATACACCTTAAGCTGATGTTTCAATCGCTCAATGTCATCGGTGCTATATAACTTGTATTTATACATCACTCATCACCCTTTTGCAGCACATTAATATACTATTGATGAACCTTCGATACGTGACAAATGTCCGGTTGCATTGTTACTTTTATTCCTCCATTAATTCATTTTATGTAGATACCAACAAGTTTAGCAAAAATAATTGGCTTTTAATTAGGATATTTGCATATATCGCAAAAGGTTTTCTAATTCCGCGCTTTCACTATACCGCTTTCAGCTTTCATTCATATGCTATGAGTGAAAACAAAATATCTTATTCGGAGGTGTAGTTTGCATTATGCAAGCGAAAAATTTGACCGGGGGCCAAGAGCTCCTATGCATTAATACCGAGAAAGTGTATGACTGGGTTATTAATGAGACAACGTTTGATTTGACTTTAGGTGATTTGGAACTCCCAATTGGTCCTACAGGAGATCCAATCGAGTGTGATGACATCGTTGACAATGGTGTTACTTGTGAAGTAGCTCCAGCTGAGGTGGATCCGATTGTTGTTCTTGGTCGTGAAGATCAGGAATTTGTCATTGATGGCACAACAGTAACGTTGCAACTGGTAAATATCCAGAAGAACTTTGACGTTACGGTCTTTGTTGAATTGTTACCGGAACTTGGTGGAGCCACCATTGAGGTAGGTACGGTATCCTTCACACGATGTGAACAGGTAATCCTATGTGCTCCAGAGGGTACAGACGTTGATGTAACGTTCACAGATTTAGACTGCTTCGTATGTACAGCTATCTGTGTTGAAAACGGTACAGAAGTGGATGAACTAACTGATATTACAGTATCCGTTCGCCTATGCCAAAGCATCCAATCAACATTTGAAGTAACTCTTGAACTTGTCGCTGACTTCTGTGCACCAAGAGATATGCTTCCTATCCCACCATGCCCTGCACCAACCATGCCGCCACAGTGTCCTGTGATTTTCCCGAGCGGGGATGACGGTGATAATGGCTGATCACTCAGCATAGCTATAAAGAGAGGAATTCATTTTCCTCTCTTTATTTTTTGGGGAGGTGGCTCAATGAGAAAAAAGGAGTCGAAAATTCTTGATAAACTCGATGAGTGGCAAACATTGAATTCTTCATACTTAAAAGAAATCAAACATATGGCAGAAAAAGCAAGAGAATTAAATACTATGCAAATCATCGGGTATTTTACTTATTCCTTTAACATCCAGCATAAAAGTAATGGCGAAAATATATGTATTGGCAACTTTCATATTTTGAATGCAGGAAGTCGGTCCCTTTCCAACCCATATATATGTATTAAAGTTTCTAACACGGCTCCATTCACTTTTTCGGGAAAGTATGTTTATAAGGATTCAAAACAAAAGCTGAAATTATCCAATGCCTGGGAACGCATCAATGGTCCGGAAGATAGAGAAGAATTCTGGTTGAAACCTGTAGAAATTCAGAGTCTTGAGCCGTCAGAGACACTCGTTTTTTCAAATTTTCAGTTGAAATGGGAAGCAGGCTCTTCATATACCGGAGGAATAATGGGATACATCTATGGAGATGAAATACAAGGTGGAATAAATGCGTTTAATCAAATAAATTTCAGTGGTAAGGTCTCAGAGGGGGAGAACGATGACAAATGAATATCATGATAGAGAAAATGAAGTGCTTGTTCATCAGTTAATTAGGTACTATTTAAAAAATCATTTAAATGATATAAAAAACAATAGTCGTAAAAACAATAGTTTTTTATATCTTGATGGTGATATTTTTCAATTGATTCTTATATATATGTTAATGCAGGGGCATTCTTCTCCTTTTAAAACGGAAACGAAAAAAGATGACCTTTTCCAAAATGAAACTGTAAGTGCACGGTTAGATCAAATAATCACAGAAACTAAGGCAGCCTATGAAGATATTATTAAATCTTTGAAAGAATAAGTGTTAGGCACGTTAGGAACTGTTCCGGGCAGTTCTTTTTTTTGTACTTTATTGAAACTCTAACGTTTTTAAGGATTAAAATGTAAGGGCTTTTGCCATAAATACATGGCGACAAACAAGAAGGAATCTGCATATATCCAAGGAACGTTTAGCTTAGTTGCACATATAGATACCATAGCCCAGAGTTAATCAGTATGTTCCTAAGGAGGCTGACGAATGAAAAAGAAAACGATGACAGATCCTATCCAACTCCAACAAATGATAATTTACTATAAAGCTGAGCTTGCAAAATATAAAGAGAAAGTAAAGGATTATCAGGAAAATTACCATTACTCCCTGCTTACGACCCTTAAAGAACAAAATATTGAGTTATTAGAGGAAAATGAAAGGGTTACTAATCAATTAAGCCAAACCAAGAAGGAAATGAACAAGAAAATTAGCAATATAGCATCTCAGTTAAAAAGCAGCAGATATAATGAAGAGAAACTGAATGTGAAACTGGAGTCCTTAGAGGAAAAGTTAGTTTATGAGGAAATATGCAACAAACAGTTAATATCCAAGGAGAAAAAATTACGAAATGAAATAATTGATCTAAAATCTTCTCATTCAAGAAGCCGAAATGAAATTATTCAACTGCAAAAAACAAATCAGGAATTAAATGAGAACTTAAATGAAAGCACAAAAGAATTCCAGGTAGTAAAAGAAAACTTACGTAAGCAGGCTGCTGACTTAAGCGAAGAGAATGAAACAAGACATAAGAAGATAATAAAGTTAGAAAATACAATCAAGGAATTGGAGCACCAAAATAAGGAGCAAAATACAAATATTGACCAATTTAAAAAGGAAATATGTGAACTTCAGGAAAAACATACAAAAGAAATAGACTCTTTCCAAAAAAAAATTGATAAGATCAGAAAGGCCCATTCTGTGTTAAATACCGAAAAGGAACAATTAGAAAAAGAAAACCAGGAAATCGCTGCACATCGGGACAATTTATTAGCAGAAGAAAGATCAGACTTTGAGAAGAAACTAAAAAGTAAAGAAGAAATAATAGAACAATTAAAAGAAGAGAATTTTACTTTGTCAAACCAAGTGGAGAAATTAAAAGATGCTAAGGTCCAAACTGAATTTTTGGATATTTTCGAAGAAGCAGACCCTTATGATATGATTTCTTTTTTAGATAGTCATATAAAAACTTTATTAGAGGATTCATTTGATACATCGAAAACAGAGGATCCCCAAGATACGCTCATCCGAATACTTGAAAATAAAATAGATACATTATCGGAAAAGATCAAAAAGCTAGAGAGCGAAGCAATGGAGCATAATGAAGAAACAGTAGATGTAAAAGAGCAGGAAGAATAAACTTATTCCCGGCTTTCGAAAATATTGTTTAGCAGGAGAGCAATTGAGGGAGGGTCTACTGTGGGTGAAAGATGGTTATATTTACCTGTTGAAGTAAAAGCGAGAGAATTGGATGCTAAATTACTTCTGGCTTACTATGCAATTAAAAAAGGATACCATGTGATTTTAGGCGAGCAGAGAATGGTAGAATTAGCAGCGGCCGAATTTCCTGAGGGGATATTTTATTCGAAAGGATATTCCAGAGGCTACAGAAAGAAAGTGATCAAACAAGCAGTAACTAATGGACACGAAGTGGTTGAACTCGATGAAGAAGGTTTGATTTTCCCGGATTCTGACAGGTATTTAAATACCAGAATGCAAAAAGAGGTCCTCAAAATGATAACAAAAGAATTTTGTTGGGGACATAATCAGTGCGAAGTGATAGGAAACGCTTATCCAAGCCAGAAAAAAAAATGCCATATTGTAGGGAATCCCAGGTTTGATTTATTACATCCGAAATTTCATAACTTATACCTCCAGGATGCTGATCGGATTAAAGAAAAATATGGTGCCTTTATTTTAGTTAATACGAGGTTTCCTCTTTATAATGGAAGTCAGGGGAAGAGAGAAGATGACTCCAACCCTTTCCTTTTATATATTAAACAATTATACATCTCTTTTATTGAGATGGTGAAGGGACTGGCAGTTGCTTTTCCACATCATCAAATTATTGTTAGACCTCATCCTGCTGAAAACACTGACCCTTATGAGGAAGCGTTTTCTATGTTAAATAATGTCAATGTGATTTTTGAAGGAAACATTATCAAATGGTTAATGGCTGCAAAGGCAATTGTTCACAATGATTGTACATCAAGTATTGAAGCTTATTTGCTCGAAAAACCAATTGTAACTTATATACCTGTGACTTTTAAAGTTATGGACATGAAACTTCCGAACGAATTGGGGATCAAGGCAGTCAAAATAAACGATGTAATATCAATCATTGAATCCATTTTAAATAGGAGTAATTCCCATGAATATTTCAACCAGAAGCATAAGGACACTGCGAATAAATTGCTGTCAAGCTATTATTTAAAAGATAGTGGCCAGTTTTCTTATCATTCAATTCTTAAAATAATGGATGGAATATCCCTTACTCCCACGAAACCAATCCCTCGTTTCAACCATTCATTCAATGTAAAACCAAACAAAAAACTTGAACATCTATTCCCGTTTCTATCAAAACAGGAAATACAATCATTTTTTAATAAAATAGATGAGATAGAAAATCAGGATACTGTTCTTTCTGTAACCCCCATAGGTGAAAATTTATATTCTATACGTTCCATGTAATATATGTTTTTCCTGAAAATTGAGGAAAGTTTGAAACAAAAAGGAAGCTAGGCTGAACAAAGCAGGCATAGCTTCCTTTTTAGTTTTTATGACAATTGACCAATTTGATAGGTGAAAGTCTATTATATTCACTAAGTGCAAAATGGTGAATATAAATGGTATTACTGAAAAAGTTCTTAATCATTCATATAGGAAAAGAGGAAATGATGGTGTTTTTCAAAGATAAGAAAATATTAATTATCGGTGGTACTGGAACTATAGGTGAAAGTTTAGTCCGTCACATTCTCATGGAGGAGCCAAGTTTGATTAGGGTTTTTAGCCGTGATGAATTTAAACAATATCAGATGCAGAAGGAATTAGGAGATAATAATAAGCTGGAATTTATTCTAGGAGATGTAAGAGATTACCAAGTTCTAAAAAACACAATGAATGGGATTGACTATGTATTTCACCTTGCCGCAATGAAACAGGTAACTGCATGTGAATTTAATCCTTATGAAGCTGTGAAAACAAATATTTATGGCACTACTAATGTTATAAATACTGCTATTGAACAAAAAGTAAAAAAAGTGCTCTTCACAAGTTCAGATAAAGCAATTTCACCAACCAACACATATGGTGCAACTAAACTGATTGGGGAAAGACTAATTACTTCTGTCGAACTTAATAAAGCAGTAACTAATCCAATATTTGCAAGTGTACGGTTCGGAAATGTAATGGGTTCCAGAGGGTCGGTTATCCCACTTTTCCAAAAGCAAATTCAAAACGAAAAAAATATCACACTAACCGATAGAAATATGACACGGTTTATGATGACATTGGAACAAGCAACATCATTGACAATTAAAGCACTGAAAGAAGCGAAGGGCGGAGAAGTCTTTGTTTTGAAAATGCCTGTGATTAAATTGGATGATCTTGCATCTGTACTGATTGAGGAAACATGCAAGAAATACGGGATTGAGGAAAAAGAAATTGGTATAGAAGTGATGGGATTAAGACCTGGTGAAAAAATGTATGAAGAATTGATGACTTATGATGAGTCGTTATCAGCTATAGAATTAAAAGACATGTACATTATAGTGGAAGGGGCAAGAAATGATGTCTTTTACGCCGGTTCGAAAAAAATTACCCCAGGAACTTATAGCTCAAAAGAGCAAGATGCCATTTCAAAAGAACAACTAAGAAGATTGCTCAGAGAAGCAAATCTAACTTAATAAATGGAAAGTATGGAGATAAAATGGACATTTTTTCAAAAAATTACTGGTCACTATATATTAATTTTTTAAATGACTTCGAAGATATAAAGTACAAAGGTTTTTCAATACCTTATTTATATCATTTTAGAAGTCTGTTAAAAGGAAATGAAAAGCTATGGGATAGCTTGTATAATCAAGCATTTACCGCAAAGCTGCCCAGAAGTATAACAGAAAATAGAGAAATCCAAATAGTATTTAATGAGTTTGTACAGTCACATACTAATGAACCTTTGGAACGAAATAAAAATGGAATAGTGATATTTCATGATGTATACAATCTGCTTAAATTACCGCAAAAGACCTTCATAAAGTATTTTAATTCTTCCCAAGTTATGCGCTTATATGAAGGTGGAAATAGAAGGAAAATGAAGAGGCGTACAAAAGCAAAAAGCTATCAAAACATCAGAGTGATTAATGATCGGGATGGTAATGGAGCAAAGAGGATGAAGGACAATAAGAAAGCAAAGGCAGCAGGAAGCATACCATCTGTCAAGTATTTTTCGGAGTTTTCTGTTGATACCAGGAAAGCGGTAGAAAATCTAACAAGAAAAGCAAATTCCATTATAAAGAAACATCATAATCATCCCCTATATAGCCAAGAAAGTTTTAAAAAAGTTTTTTTTCTACAATTATCCAAGATTGTTAACCGGATAGAAGAATCTGCTAATCTACTGGAACTTTTCCCTGTTTCATGTATAGTTGTTCCTTCGACTCACTACCCAGAATGTCGTACCTTAGCGCTGGTAGCAGCTGAAAAAGGCATACCCACTATATGTATGCAGCATGGAATCATCTCAAGTGAACATGGCTATCTCCCCAAAGTCGCTACTGTGGATGCTGTTTATGGCCAGTTTGAGGTGGATTGGTATAAAGAAAAGGGTGCAGCTGACGAGACAGTAGAGGTTATTGGTCATCCGAGGTTCGATCAGGCTTTTGAAAAGCCCCGGTTCTCTCGATTACAGTTTAATGAAAAATTCGGTTTAGCCCCAAATAAAAAGAATCTCCTGATAATTGTAAGAGGAAATAAAGATATTGACAGCTGGCGATTGTTTATAAAAAAAATTTCAAAAAAGCTGGATATTAACATCTTAATTAAAGATTACCCTAATAAAAGACCCCACCCCCTCTCCAAAGAATTTCCATCAGTTCACTCACTTTTGAATGTAGATTTGTACGATATACTCCCTAATGTAGATGGAGCCGTTTCTTATCCTTCCACCGTTGGGTTAGAAGCAATGCTTGCAGGCAAGCCTGTTTTTATCTTGAATATGGACTTTCCAGGTTCTGCCGGGTACTACAATCGACTGGGAGAGTTATCACAGAATGACGCAAACCAACTGGGCGACATTGTCATCAAGTATTTTGGCAAGGAGCAAATGATAAGGAAGGCCCAAAAAGTTACTAAGGATTTTCTTTCTTACGCATACCCTCTTCCGGCTTTGTCGGGGAAAAGACTGCGGAAATTAATTAATAGGCTGACAAGCTAGAATATATGTGGAGAGCATATATTGGTTAAAGCGGTAATAGGATGTTTTGAGAAGCAACATGAAAGGGTGAGGGTCATGAATATTCTTGTAACTGGTGGCGCCGGGTTTATCGGGCGATGGGTTGTAGCGAGGTTATTGGAAGATGGACACTTTGTTTGGGTCCTGGATGACTTATCGAATGGGAGAGAGGAAAACCTCAAAACCTTAAAGGATAATCCAAATTTTAAACAATTTATTCATGGGGATATCAAAGACTCAAAGCTGATAACAGAACTATTTGCCAATAAGTTTGATATTTGTTACCACCTAGCAGCCAGCATCAACGTTCAGGATAGCATTGATGATCCTCATACCACATTTCTTAATGATGTTGTTGGGACGTTCAATATTCTGGAAAAATGCAGGGAGCAGAAAACCAAACTTGTCTTTATGAGTACATGCATGGTGTATGATCGGGCTCACAATGAAGGTGGAATCAGAGAAACAGCACAAATTAAGCCTGCCTCTCCTTATGCTGGCTCAAAGATTGCGGCAGAGAATATAGTTCTGTCGTATTATCATGCCTACGATCTCCCTGTCACTGTTCTTCGTCCGTTCAATACGTATGGCCCTTATCAAAAAACGGGAGGAGAAGGGGGAGTTGTAGCGATATTTTTGAAAAACACACTAGAAGGACTGCCGCTCTCTATATATGGCGATGGCAGCCAGACAAGAGATTTGTTGTATGTGGAAGATTGTGCCCGTTTTGTGGTGGAGGCAGGCTATTCGGAAAAAGCAGATGGAGAAATTCTAAACGCAGGGATTGGCAAGGATATAAGTATAAATAAATTAGCTGAACTGATTGTTAAAGATAGAAAATTAATAAAGCATGTCCCACATATTCATCCTCAAAGTGAGATACCGAAACTAGTGTGCGATTTCAGTAAAGCAAAAAAATTGTTGGGCTGGGAGCCTAAGTACAGTTTGGCTGAAGGGTTGACCCAGACGGAAAAATGGATAAAAACAACCGATCTTTTGTAAATAATGGGGGGGAGGAAATGCAAAAAGCTAAGCTGGCTTTATATGGTGGAAGACCTGTTAGAGATTCTTATTTAGCTTATGGAGGTCAATGGATTGATGATCAGGATATTGAAGCGGTTATCCGTATATTAAAAAGTGACTGGCTTACAACTGGACCCGCTGTCTCTAATTTTGAAGAAGCTATGGCTGATTATGTAGGTGCTAAGTATGCCGTAGCTTTTTCTAGTGGGACAGCAGCATTACACGCTTCCTGTTTTGCAGCCGGAATAGGTGAAAATGACGAAGTGATAACTACCCCATTAACTTTCGCGGCCAGTGCTAACTGTATCCTTTATGTTGGTGGCAAACCGGTATTTGCAGATGTTGATTCCGCTACCTGTAATATTTCTCCTTCCTCAATCAGAGAGTCTATCAATGAAAATACTAAAGCTATTATTACTGTTGATTTTACCGGACAGCCAATCGAATATGAGGAGGTATTGGAAATTGCCAAAGAATTTGGGCTAGTTGTAATTAGTGACGCAGCCCATGCATTAGGAGCCTCATACAAAGGAAAGATGGTCGGATCTATGTGTGATATGACAATATTCAGCTTCCATCCGGTTAAACACATAACAACTGGAGAAGGAGGAATGGTTACCACTGATAATAAAGACTATTATGAGAAATTATTACTGTTCAGGAACCATGGAATTGTGCGTGACCCCGATAAGTTGGAAAATAATCCAGGACCTTGGTTTTATGAGATTCAAAGACTGGGTTTTAACTACAGGATTACGGATTTTCAATCTGCATTAGGTTTGAGCCAACTGGGTAAACTGCCCGGCTTTTTGAAAAAAAGAAGGGAATATGCTTCCAGATATACGGAGGCGTTCGATAAAATAGATGGTGTCATTACCCCTTTTCAAAATAAAGATGGTAATTCAAGTTGGCATTTATATATCCTCCGACTAGATCCAGCTGTTTTATCCGCAGACCGTGCTGAAATATTCAAGGCATTACAAAAGGAGAATATTGGCGTTAATGTACATTATATTCCCGTATACTGGCATCCATATTATCAGCAGTTAGGCTATAGGAAAGGGATCTGTCCCAATGCTGAAGAAGCCTACGGTACCATACTTACCCTTCCTTTGTTTCCTAAAATGTCTATAAAAGATGTAGAGGATGTCATTGATGGTGTGAAAAAAGTGATCTCTTATTACACTGTTATGTGAGGTGTTATATGAAAGTAGCTGCAATCGTTCAGGCGAGGATGGGATCCACAAGATTGCCCGGAAAGGTGCTTAAAGAAGTACTGAATCGTCCTTTATTAGCCTATCATCTTGAACGTGTTAAACGGTCGTTATTTACTGATCAAATCGTTATCGCTACAACTGATACAGCCAAAGATGATCCGATCGTAAGCTGGTGTAAAAAAAATGGAGTCACTTATTATCGGGGTTCAGAAACAGACGTATTACAGCGGTATTATAGAGCTGCTTTATCGGTAAAGGCAGAAGCAGTAATCCGTCTTACGGCCGATTGTCCGTTGATTGATCCGTTTCAAATCGATAACGTTGTAAATAAATATTTATCACTCAAAGATGATCATCCATTTCAATATGTCTCAAATACGTTGAAACGAACCTTTCCAAGGGGAATGGATACAGAAATTTTTTCATATAAAGCTTTAGAAGCAGCTCATAATGGAGCAAAGAAACCAAATGAACGAGAACATGTAACTAAATACATGATCGATCATCCCGATATATTCAGTCTGACAAATGTTACCTATAGCCGGGACGAAAGCAATCATCGTTGGACTGTGGATACTACGGAAGATTTTTTATTGGTTAAAAAAATCTTGGAGGCATTATATCCCAGGAACCCTTACTTTACGTTAGAAAATATTTTAGAATTACTGGAAAAACATCCGGAATGGCAGAAAATAAATGCTCACATCTTACAAAAAAAGAGTGAAGAGGAAAATGAATGAATGTATGCTTCAGAGTTGACTCATCGAGGTGGATTGGCACCGGCCATGTCATGAGATGTCTTGTATTGGCAGAGCAGCTTCAGCTTAATGGCGCAGAAGTTACTTTCGTTTGCCGGAGACTCCCTGGTGATTTGACCGGGTTTATTGAAAATCGGGGATATGGGCTAAGGACGCTCCCTTCTTTGCAAAGTACAGACCAGAAACATTATTTTCAATGGTTTAGAGCGAACTGGAAACTAGATGCAATGCAAACCATTAATTTCATCAGAAAGAAGCAGATAGATTGGCTGGTCACTGACCACTATGCAATTGATGAGAAGTGGGAACAGTTCACAAAACCATACGCAAATCAAATAATGGTAATAGATGATCTTGCAGATCGCCCCCATAACTGTAAGATTCTTTTAGATCAGAACTTCTATCCAAATTCACAGAAACGATATGAGCATCTGGTAGGCCCTCAAACTATCATGCTGTTGGGTCCTAAATATTTTCTTCTTAGAGAAGAATTTAAGTTTGTCCGTCAAAGGGAAAGAGATGGGTCAGTAACTCGAATCCTGATATCTTTCGGTGGGAGCGATCCTACTAAAGAAACATTGAAAGCTCTTAAAGCTGTCCAATGTCTTAACAATACTAAATGTATCATTGATGTCGTCATTGGAAAATCCAATCTGGACTATGTTTCTATTAAATCTATCTGTGCTGACAATCCAAATTTCCGGCTGCATTATCAAATAGACTATATAGCGGAATTGATGGCAAAAGCCGACTTGTCAATTGGTGCAGGAGGAAGCACCACATGGGAGCGGTGTTATTTATCCTTACCTGCAATAACAATTGAAACGGCTGAAAATCAATCCGAAATATTGTATAGTTTATCAAAATTAGGTGCTGTTTACCATTTAGGAACAAGTGAGGCTGTAGATGAAAAAGATATTGCAAGAGCTGTTAAAAAGTTGATGGAAAATCCATGTGTCTTGCAGAAAATGATTAAGAGTTCAAAAGAGATAATGAAAGACTTTGAAAGTGGATTAGCAGTCCGGCAGTTGCTTGGGGGAAGCAGAGATGAATAATAAATTTTTTTTGAAGCCATTAACTTTTGACAACTTGAAGACTATCTTTGAATGGAGAAACTCAGAAAGGATCAAATCTCTCATGTATACAAACCATAATATTACATGGGAAGAGCATATACGATGGTTCCATAAAGTAAATAAAAGCTCCAGTGATTTAGTGTGGGTATTATATGATGTGAATTCACCATTAGGGTTAGTCAGTTTTTCTGATATAAACAAGGAGCATTCACGGTGTTTTTGGGGCTTTTATATTGGGGAAGAAAAAGCTCCGAAGGGAGCAGGTACAATCATGGGTGTTTTGGCATTGGACAAAATTTTCCAGGAGTCCGGGATGAACAAAGTGTGTGCTGAAGTTATCGATTCCAATTCAGGGAGTATCCGATATCACAAAAAGTTAGGCTTTGAACAGGAAGGAGTTTTAGCCCAGCATGTCTGGAAAGACAATCAATTTAAAGATGTGATTCGGATGGCCTTATTCAATGACAAATGGCAGAAAGTAAGAACTGGACTAGTTAACATCCAAGAAAGGGGTAATTGATGAGCGATATTATTATTGATGGGAAAATAATAGGCAGGGATAATTATCCCTTTATTATTGCGGAAATGTCGGGGAACCATAACCAGTCCTTGTCCCGTGCCTTGAAAATCGTAGAAGCTGCAGCAAATGCTGGGGTTGATGCTGTCAAACTTCAAACTTACACCCCAGATACAATGACTTTAAATGAAAAAAAAGATGATTTCACTGTCAAAGATTCAAAAAGCCTGTGGAGAAATAAAACACTCTATGAGCTGTATCAGGAAGCATATACTCCGTGGGATTGGCACAAGGTTATCTTTGAACGCTGTAAAGAATTAGGACTGACTGCTTTCAGCACTCCATTTGATGAGAGTGCTGTAGATTTTCTAGAATCCTTTAATGTTCCTTGCTACAAAATAGCCTCCTTTGAGAACACTGATTTGCCGTTAATCAGAAAAGTTGCAAAAACAGGTAAGCCCATCATCCTTTCTACGGGGATGTGTTCAGTTGCTGAAATAGAAGATTCAGTAGCTGCTGCCCGTGCAGCAGGCTGTGAGGAACTGATTTTATTGAAATGCACCAGCAACTATCCGGCTTCTCCTAAAGACTCCAATATTCTCACTATTCCGCATATGAAAGAATTGTTTCAATGCCCTACCGGTTTGTCTGATCACACGATGGGAAATGGAGTAGCTGTAGCAAGCGTAGCCTTGGGAGGTACAGTTATCGAAAAACATTTCACGTTATCACGCAGCGAAGGAGGAGTAGATGCAGCATTTTCACTAGAGCCGGAGGAGATGTCCGCTTTGGTAACTGAAACCAGAAGGGCGTGGGAAGCTCTAGGAAAGGTCGCATATGGTGTAACAGAAGCAGAAAAGTCTTCAAAACAGTATCGTCGTTCTTTATATATTGTAAAAAACTTAAAGAAAGGAGACCGTTTAACAAAAGAAAACATGAAAATTATTAGACCCGGTTATGGTCTCCCCCCAAAATATTACGATGTTCTTTTAGGTAAAAAAATTATACGTGACGTTAAAAAAGGAACTCCTCTTAATTGGGATTTGATTTAAAAATTCATTAATGTATTCATGTTAGTAAAGATCATTCTGGTAATGTTTAATAATATGACAAAGTGCAATTATTAAGTGCAACGCCTAAATAAAAACTTATGACAGCTTCGTGAAAAACAGTTTTTCAACATTGTTATGTAGGGATAAATAAGTGAGGTAGTTAAAAAGATTGCTTGTTATGGCTATAGCGGTGTTAAACTAAAAAAGGATTTAAGTACATGGCATTTCCTGTATTTAAAAAGTAAAAAAACAATAATACCAATATGATGAAACTTTTTAAATTTTTATATTTTTCCTTTTTTCTGCCCATAATTGTAATATTCTAAAGATAGCACCGGTACCTAATGCTGAACTCTATGGTATTAATACAACCAATCAAGGACGAATTGTTGTTTTTGGTAGTGGGTTTCCTCTCAAGAAAGATGGAAAAGTTGTTGGAGCCATTGGTGTGAGTGGAAGCACTGTTTCGAATGATGTAAAAGTAGCGGAGGCGGGCGTTAATTCATTCAATGAACTGAATTAGATAACATTATCTTTTTAAAGGGGAAGGATAATAGTAAATACGGATCTGGTGTTAAAAGATGATCCAAGCGTTCAGCCTCAAACATCAATAATTTAGTACCGTACGGTAATAGTGATTTAAGTAAACCGACTGTAATTACCAAGATTCCTACTATTGAAAATAATATTTCTAATGTTAACAAGTGAGTATGGAGCAAGCGTAAAAAGTAGTAAAGGTAGTGTATGAAAATCTCAGTTTCAAGTCCTCCACAATCTAGTGCGATCGTTTAATATAGACGATCGCTTATTAACTAATGGAGCAGTTTAGTTCAAAAACGGTTTAAGTTGTTACAATACCCCTAATGATGTGGAACCGGATGCAGCCATTCAACGGTTCGAATTATCTTCCGAGGCTTGTTGGAAAGCCGCTAAACTATAATAATATGAGATGGAAGGGCTGGACATCGGCTCCCCAAAGAGTGTGATTAGGAGCTTCCGGGAAGTGGGCTTGTTGAAGGTGGACGAGGCGGTCACCGCCTTGGAAATGGTTAACGTCCAGCACTTGACGGTACATACTTATGACGAGGAAATAGCGGTTAAAATACACAATAGTTTGCATATGTATTATCGTCTTTTACAGGAGTGGATGATGCGAATCCGAGGAAACATAGTGATATAACCACTGCCACACTCGGTAAGGATACGACCTGCGTGTCATAACATTCGATGCCTATGTTTTTACCAATTCTTTTGGAGCCTTACCTCTAGGATTATTACCAACTGCGATGGTGAAAACAAACTTCGGGCATGGAGGGTTTCTTCATCCTGTAGGCAATCATTAAAAGGCGCAACCCGTATGGGAGTGCGCCTTTTATGGAAAGGAGCAGAGATTTAACAAGCCTACTTGGATTAACGTTGTTGTAATGGACCACGAAGTGAAGCCTATCTTCAGGTTAGTGGTAGGGGTGGGACCACAGTGTATGCGAATAACCCACGATTGTGACAAGGAACCTTGCCAATCGCTCTGGAATTTCGAGTGGCCGTAATCTGTAAGTTTATAATACAAAACCCGGAAAAGCATCCGGGTTTTGGTTGGAGGAGGATGCTTTTACTGTCAAGACCAAATCATGCGTTTTAGAGTCAAGCAGCCTCCTTAACCAAGATAGACATCATTGGGTTACCTTGACATAAATCCTACCGGGTACTATGGAAGTTTGACAAGGAGTCAGAGAATTTCAACAAGATTTTGACATTTCCGTCGCTGGAAAGGCCCGCGCACTTTCTATCGCCTCGTTTTCAACATACTTCACCAAAACCAAGCATTAGCAATCACCTATTTGCAGTGTATGCTGATTGATTAATATTCGAGAAACATAAAGGTATACACCCCAAAGGAAACCTTCCGTAGGAAATGAAATGATAGAAAGGAAAGTATAAGAGTACACATTTCCTGGATCCTGTCATCTGCCGCAAGCGGCTGACTGACCGGTACTTGGTGCTCCGGAGGCGTGTAATATACCAATGTTTCCGATTCAACAGTGATGTGTTTAAAGGAAAAAATCGATGTCTAGGCTAAAACAATCACAATCTATTTTTAAAAAAACATTGATTTAAGGTTAAGAGACGCCTACGTAACTTATATTTTAAAAGCCTTTTCTGCCATTTTTAGATGACTTTGTATTTTACAGAGTCACCTTTTTCTGTTTAGCCTTATCAACATATATTCTATTATCCGATTATATTGTTAGATGCACCGTATTGGTGTACGGAAGCATCCAGGCCGGCAAATGCAACTAATTGTTTTTCGCTTATATGCTGATAAAGAGTAGGATTTGTCCTTTGTATCCTGAATATCAAACTTTCGTACTGCTATCGATTGGTGGCATAAAATGAAAAAAGACTGGGATATAACTGAATATTTGCTGAGAGAAGCCCGGTTATAGGACAGGCTGCTTCGAGTGTGAATTTTTATGGTTGGGGTGTAGGGAACAGGATAGTAGAAGAAGCGTAAGATTCTGCCTCAAGACGTTTCCTTTCCGTTTATCGATACAGCTTATAAAGGAAAACGACCCACAGCCATCCAATCCGCATATTACATTCAATGACAAAAGAAATAAAAAACATCAGGGAAATGATTAAGTTTTATGGCCTGTTCTAAGCCAGGCAAGTCATTTATATTAATGAATCGACACCAGCATTCAAAAGTTCCTTCCACAAAGCTTCTCGTGCAGGTGAGGGTTGGTCAGACGTAGCCTAAAAACGAACCTTTTTTCCATTGGAAGGAGCAGTTGTCACAATGGAATGTAGTTTCTTCCACTCTTCCGGTGGCATCGGGCCAACACCCATCCAGGTAAAATGCTTTGTCCAATTATCGCTGATTAATGTACTGGGGGCGCCTGTACCAAGGTCGCTAATCCGACCATCATAAGCGGTATAGCGAACGGTTTGACTCTCCATCAATTACCGTGGGTGTTTTCCGGAAATGTACACAGTTACAGCACCAGGTTTACAACGAAAGGTACGTACTTAGTGAGCATTCTTTTGTACTCGCGCAGCTGTTGATCAATCGCCTGGTAAGTAGACTTACCCTCCGATTTTATATCAATCAATAGAATAAACTCATGATCATAATCTTAACGAAATTCTAAAGCTGAATGAAGTTGTGACCGTCAAGTAAAATGACACAATTTCTGCTTATTAATTTGAAACACTTTGCTGCCCAAATATGGTTTTTCGATGCTTCATTCGCCAACTGTCTTCATTTAAATGAATGATTTCCACTCGATGCAATATACGATCTAGAATCGCAGTTGTAATTGCCTGATCTCCTAATAATTCACCCCATTCTTTAGGACCTTTATTGGACGTTAATATAATCGATGTTTGATTGTATAAATCATTGATCAAATGAAAAAACATATTGGCTTCCTGTTTGTCCATTGCCATAAACATTAAATCGTCAATGATAACTAGATCTGCTTCTCGTATTCTCTTCATTCTTGTTTTCGATTTCCTTGTGATTTCTTCAGTCTTTAATACATGAATGAGATCACCCATCGTAGTAAAAATCACTTTATATCCTTGGTTGAGAGCCTCAATGCCCAGCCCAATCGATAGGTGGGTTTTGCCGACGCCTGGCGGGCCAAGGAAAATAATATTATATAGCTGCTCCATCCACGTTAAGTCCTTTAACTGATTTAGTTTCTTCGAACTTAATGATTTCTGTTCTTTTAAATCGTATTCTTCCAAAGTGCTGAAAAACGGGAACGTCGCCCATTTAAACCGTTTCTCTAATAGCTTTTCTTCTCTGCGCTTTTGTTCATAGGTTGCTACATCCAGGAGAAACTGAGTAAAGGATGCGTCCTTTTGCTCAGCTTCTCTTATGAGTGTAGGAAGATGGTTAGCTGTTTCGGTCAGGCGGAGGGTTTTCATCAAATCTTGTAATTGATTCAGCTGACTCAATTAGACTCACCCTCCAATATTTCAGTATAGGCATTTACTGTTCTCTTTTGGGCTTCCGTATCCATGAGCCAGCCTGAAATCTTATTTATAGATGATACAGCCCGGGCGTTATCGGTTACTGTATCATCAACTTGGCGTTGTCGTTTGATGTATGAAACGATATCGCTAAAATCTGTCGCACTATAAAGATTTCTTTTCACACATTCTTTCAGTGCTGCTGATAAGATTGCCCCATTGTTCTCCTTTGTCTGCTTTAAAATAATCTGCAACTGATCTCTAATATACCGAGGGTAGTTTTGCCGGATGATATTAAGATAGTCGTATGCGGAATCTACCTCTTCAAACCGTTTCGCAACCGTATCCATAAATGCATTGATGCCTTTTGTTCGATCGCGCGAATGGCTTCTATCCTTTACTAATTGGCCTTTTCCTTCAGGAATAGTGTGTTTTGCAATCAATTCTCCTGTATCGGTAATATAGATGAATAGTTGTTTGTCTTCCGTTTCCTTGATACCGACGGTATCATATTTATGGAATGTTCCAAGTGGAAGAGAATACCGATTCGACAAATAACGAATTGTATTGTCCTTATGGACGCTTCTTGTTATACTATTTTCATAATTGTTTTTGATAGTTAATTTTTCTGCGACTGGTCTTAAGTGTTGCTTTTCCAAGGAGAACACTTCGGCCGGTCTTTTTTTTGTTGTGTTATGGATTTTATAGTTCCCTGTCCGGTTTAGCCACTGCCAACCCTGCTCATTCCAGGAATCAATGTTGTGAAACACTCTATGTCTTGCAAAGTTATGCTTGATAAAGCCAACCACATTTTCAATTTTCCCTTTACTTTCCGGCTCAGCTTTTCTACAAACCCTAAGGTTTAAACGCCTGGTTTCCTTATAGTGTTGAAACTCTTTCGTTAAGATAAGATCCCCGCCATTTTCACTGACCACGATTAAATTATCCTGATCATAAACGATTTCTCTTGGGATTCCGCCATACCACCGAAATGCATCTTCATGTGCTTCCATCACATCCTGGGTAGTGAAAGGTCTGTCTAACCATTTTTTATATTTGTATCTCGAGTTAGACAAAACAAATGCGATAAAGCTCAGCTTCACCTCTTGATTGTCAGGTGTTCTTTGTTTTGTATGACCAAAATCAACCTGCATTTGTTCTCCCATTGGCTGGTCAGGAATAGCTTCATAATTCCGTGGTAGAGTCTCTTTCTCTATTCTATATTCAGTACGTAATTCTCTAACGTAGGCACGAACCGTGCTCTCGCCAATCTCCAGTGATTCATACCTTTCCTGTAACCAATCTTGCACTTGTGCTGCCGACATATCAGGATGTTCTCTCAGCCAGGATAAAATTAACGCTTTGTAAGGATCTAACTTTTTCTCTCTCGTTTTTATTCTTTCTACCCATTCAGCCATCTCCGAAGGAGACTTCTGCAGGTTGCGATATACCGTTGATCTTGAAACCCCTAACTTTTCCGCCACCTTCGATTTACTAAATCCTTGCTTAATTAACTGTTGAATCTCCATATACATTTCCCACTTATCCACCTTTTCTGAGCCCTCCATTGATGTCTGTATAATCTTAAATATCATACAATGGGAGAGCTGTATATTTTACTGGTATATTTGGGTAAATAAGTGTTTCTTCTAATCTAGCGGAAACTGTCTACTTTAGTTTAGCAGTCACAGAAGTCGCTTCTGGAGAGTCGATGCGTATTACTTGAGCAACTAAATACGCATCTTTAATGTCTGTTTTGGTTTTGCAAATATAAAAATTTCGGAGGGCGTCCAATTGCGTAGGATTGAAAGATATCACTTTGTATCCAAGTTGATGAAGGAAGCTAAAGGTATGAGAGATTTAAAACCAGAAATAATCTGGTTAATAATAATAATATACGAGTGGACGAATATTCAATAAGAATAGTCGTCTTTTGTGTACTTAAGTATAGGGCAGTATATTTGTAGACTCAGTTTCGAGATAATAATAAAAGGTTGGAAATAGAATTCTGAAGTTCCTTTCGAACTGGAAATCAAATAGCTGAAACTGTCTGATAAAGTGGATTAGATACATTATCTCTTATAGAATAAAAAATGAGAAAAGACACAGTACTAACATGAGGTGGTAGAAATGGTATTTATTATAATTGCAGGCTTTGTCTTTCCTTGGATTATAGGCATTTATTTATATAAAAAAGCACCCAAAATTTTTTATACGACGGCACCCATTACCGCATTGATTGCGGTTGTTTTGAACCAGGCAGGCATTCATATGGGACTGTGGAAAGTGAATCATATGCCGACGATTGTTTTACTGGATTCCTTGTTTTTAGATTTAGGAATCTTCACTGTCGCCGGAGCCTGGTTCACCTATATGCTGGTGTACAAAAACACTAATCCCCTCTGGGTCTATATTATATTCATCGGAGGTATGACGGGCTTAGAAGGGCTGGCTCTTCTAGTAGAAACAATAAAATATGATCAAACATGGAATTTCTTTTATACCATCCTTATGTATGTCGGGGGTTTTCTTGTCATTGGATGGATTGTTTACATATTAAAGAAGCTAAAAGTTTTCCCATAAATTTTCTAGGCTGTTGAGTAAGTCTCGACAGCTTGTTTATTATTCGCCGCGTTAATTTATTATAATATGAGTAAAATCTCTTTAAGGCAATGTTTTGATGTTTCAATACTCTCTCCAATCAAAAGCTTAGATGTTAATAGCGATTACAAATAAATTAGAAGACTGATTATCTTGAAATCGAGTCTTAATGAAACGGGGGCAATTTAAAGTATTGGATTGGCCTCATTATTCCATGATAGGAGGAGATTGTCCAAGTCGGACGATCTTTTTTTCACTAACGGAGCGGAATAAGAAATAAGGAGTTTTTGTATGAACGGATGGTGATATTTACATATGTGGCATTGGGTCGATTCATTTATGCCAATCTATACAAGTACTGAAGGAGGTTTATATTGCGTTAAAAGCAAAGCATTGTAAACCTCGAAGAAACGAAGCTAATCATTACTCAGATAAGTATAAACGTAAAATGTGGAACCAGAAGGATGGGGGAAGTTATAAATCAGGCAGGTTTCCACCTTGTATTACTTAACTAAAAGGGTAGACTATTTGATAAGTATACTGATTATGATCGTATTTAAATGATTAAAAACGAATATTTTGTATCCATAAAATCTATTCCGTACACAAGTCCACCCTGGGGAACGTGAACAGTATATCTCCGTATATTAATCAAAATAAAGCCATTGATGCTTTGCATCAATGGCTTTATTTATGGCTCAACACCAGCCAAGATCGCAATCACTTACGTATTGCTGAATATCATTCACTTTATTTATACGAAAGATTTTTCCTTTTTGGTATTTGAAACCTTCTATCATTTCGTAACGATTTTCACCGCCAGTCATCAAAATCCGGCCGATTTTTTCCTTATTAAAGATATAAATTAATATTTCCTTCTTCTAACTTTCCATTAATACTCTCTGTGATATCTACCATGCGAAGGTTCTCTTTCTTCATTCAATTCCTCCCTTATAATGATGAACACATTCTTTAATAACTGTTGTACGTTATTATAAAGGAGTGTTAGGTGGAAAATCAAGTTATAGTCAGAATATATAGACAATTCAGTTAATTAGTCCTATGTCTATGAATAGATAAAAATGAGCGCAAAATTAGCGCTCTTTATAGTAATTCTTGAGTTTGGTATTCCTCTAAGGTAAATGATTCAGTATTTAATACAAAACAAAAGGACAATCACCGCTATTATTATTAGGTGGTTGTCCTTTTAAGCTTATTTATGATTGACACTTATTATAAGGGAGGGTGTATTAATGGATCGAACGGTATAACCCCACTACTTTTCCTAGAATGGATACCTCCTGAAGGACAATCGGTTCCATCGTAGCATTTTCAGGCTGCAGGCGGATATGGTTTTTTTCTTTGAAGAACCGTTTGACCGTAGCTTCCTCGTCTTCCGTCATCGCAACGACTATTTCTCCATTTTGAGCGGTTGGTGTCTGTTTCACGATGACCATATCTCCATCCAATATACCAGCTTCAATCATACTTTCTCCTTCGACTACAAGTACGAACGTATTTTCTTCACCGCCGGCCAGGTTTTCCGGCAGCGGCACATATTCTTCAATATTTTCGATTGCTGTAATAGGTGAGCCTGCTGTGACTTTACCAATTACCGGCGCATAGGAGGCTTCACTTCTCGGAATATTTTGTTCTTCTTCTAATTCCAATACTTCAATAGCGCGAGGCTTTGTTGGATCCCGTCGGATGAATCCTTTTTTCTCTAACCTCGCAAGGTGGCCGTGGACCGTGGAGCTGGAGGCCAGTCCTACAGCCTGTCCGATTTCGCGTACAGAAGGTGGATAGCCTTTTGCCAGTACTTCTTCTTTTATGAATTTCAATATTTCCTGTTGCCGCTTCGATAATTTACTCATATAAGCACACCTCGTACATATGTTTTTATTAACCACATTGTACCATGATGATTTCCACAATACAAACATTCGTTCGATTTTTTCTTGACAAGAACGAATGTTCGTATATAATGAAATTAACAAATGCGAACAAAAGTTCTGTATGGAGGGGTTAAAATGTTTGATAAACTGTCTAAGTTGGACATGACCTATATTATTCTTTTCATTTTGAGTCTGGCATTCTTATATGCTGCCATGACGATCAGCAGCTGACATTAGGTCTATAGTTTATTATCCGTATTAACAAGCAGAGAGGGTCGCAGGAATGAACGTAATCATTTATTGCAGGGTAAGTACAGAAAAAGAAGCACAGGTAACGTCATTAGCCAGGCAGGAGTCAGAGCTTCTTGCTATGGCCGAACAGAAAGACATGGAAGTAGTGGACGTAATAAAAGAACAAGCGAGCGGATACGAAATTGAGCGTGAGGGTGTATTCCGGTTGCTTGACCGGTTTTCGGATGGACAGGCGGAAGGCTTGCTGATTCAGGATGAAACACGCTTAGGGCGGGGCAATACAAAAATTGCGCTGTTTCATCAGCTTAACAAAATGGACGTGCATGTCTGGTCTCTTTCCCATCAGGGAGAGCTGCAGCTGTCTGAATCCGACTCCATGGTTCTGCAGATAGTAGGTATTGTGGAGGAGTACCAGCGTAAAATCCATAACCTGAAAATAAAGCGCGGCATGAACAAAGCGATGGAACGAGGTTATGACCCGGGTAAGAATCTTTCCAACCAGCAACTGGCAAGAGGGAGGGAGCGGATTGAATTTCCGATAGAGGAAGTTGTCCGGCTTAGGTCCAATAAGTTGACTTTCGAAGAAATTGCCGCCACCTTGCGCGGGCTTGGTTATGATGTTTCCAAAGCGACTGTCCACCGGCGTTACCGTGAATACATCTCACTTGAAAAAGAAGAAGATAAAAGTTAATATTATATAGAAGACAAGGGTCATAGGACACTTGTCTTTTTAGCACTTAGAGAGAAGTTTAGCTACTTATTCCTTTATAAGTATTTGAGGGAACAGAACAGGCTTTTCTTAATTAAGGGCTCACAAAAAGGAGTGTGTACGCATGTTATCAAAAGATAAACTAAATCGTATAAACGAATTAGCCAATAAATCGAAAAAAGAATCCCTTACGAAAGCAGAGAAAGACGAACAAAAGCAATTACGCCAAGAATACCTCGGCAATGTCCGGAAGTCTTTCAAAAACCAATTGAAAAGTATGAAAGTCGTTGATCCGGAAGGAAATGACGTAACACCGGAAAAAGTAAAACGAATGCAACGCAACGAAAAGAAACATTAATCCAACGAGGCTGGGACAAAACCCAGTAATTTAAACAGAAAGTGGTCCGCATCATTTTGATGCGGACCACTCTTTTTATGGTTTTCTTTTATTTTAATAAGAATATAAGGACAACCTCTGATAAAATTAAAGTTACCACACAATAACCATCGGAGGTGCCCTTATGTTTAAACAGTATAACATGAACCAAGTAATCTTGCCTATGGATGTAGAAATGAAACTACAAGATAATGATATCGCCTATGCCGTTCATGAGTTGGTGGAAAGTATTCCGGATGAAGCCTTTTCAGCATTCCTGCGTGACACGGGATGCCCGGCGTATCACCCACGCATGATGATGAAGGTCATTTTATGCGCCTACACCCAATCCGTGTTCTCAGGAAGAAAAATCGAAGGGCTGATCAAGGATAGTGTGCGCATGATGTGGCTGGCTCAGGGTTATGAGCCCAGCTATCGAACCATCAATCGGTTCCGTGTCCACCCTGCCGTCAAAGATCTTCTTCGCCAGAGCTTTGTCCAGTTTCGTTCCCGACTGGTTCAAGAAGATATCATTGATGCGGAAGCTATTTTTATTGATGGAACCAAGATAGAAGCAAACGCCAACAAGTTTA
>NZ_JBIEKD010000030.1:0-39799 GCF_043496955.1 Thalassobacillus sp. B23F22_16
TAATTTTATCAGAGGTTGTCCTTATATTCTTATTAAAATAAAAGAAAACCATAAAAAGAGTGGTCCGCATCAAAATGATGCGGACCACTTTCTGTTTAAATTACTGGGTTTTGTCCCAGCCTCTTTTTACATGAATTGAAATGGTTCCGTGTTCGCTTCAGAAACATAAACAGTTAATTCACCTTTACTTTGGCTGAACTTTTCATCTAAATAATTTTTAACAGCAGTTTTCATCACTTTTTCCACATGGTGACCAGGGTCTATCACATTCAAGCCGATATCCGCTGCTTCTTGAGCGGGGTGGAAAGTCATATCTCCTGTGACGTAAACATCGGCCCCTTGCCTTTTGGCATCATAAATGTATTTTTCACCGCTTCCGCCAAGGATGGCTACTTTTTCAACTTTATCCTGCATGTTACCAATCACACGCAAACCAGGTACATTTAAGCTTTCTTTTACATGCTCCGCAAATTTGCTTAACGTCATTTTTTCCTTCAGTACGCCTATTCGACCGATCCCAAAGGATTCTCCTTCATTTTCAAGCGTATAGACATCATGAGCCACTTCCTCGTATGGATGTGCATCTTCCATCGCTTTCAGCACGCCTTTCAAATTAGATTGTGGCAGTAAGAACTCTACTCGTTGTTCTTCTACGATCTCTAATTCCCCAGATTTTCCTATATAAGGATCAGCCGCATCTGTTGGCATAAACCGCCCTTTTCCTGGCATGCTGAAAGAACAATTGCTATAGTCTCCAACATGCCCTGCCCCGGCTTCATGCATCGCCCTTCTTACTCCATCTGCATGATCCTCAGGTACAAACACAATTACTTTCACCAATTTATCTTTGCCGGTTTCTAACAGGGGTATCGTTTGGGTGACCTTTAGCGCTTCCGCTAAAGCATCATTCACTCCTCCCTCCGCTATATCCAGGTTGGTATGAGCGGCATATACAGCGATGTCATGCTTTATCAACTTTTGTATGACCCTTCCCTTTGGTGTATCCGGGTTGATTTGTCCTAATGGCTTAAAAATGACAGGGTGATGGGAAATAATTAAATCTATCTGCCGTTCCACCGCTTCATCTACCACATTTTCTAAGACGTCTAAAGTAACCATTACATTACTGACAGGCTGATTCATTGTTCCAATTTGCAACCCGACCTTATCCCAGTCATATGCGAGATGTTTAGGTGACATTTGTTCAAAAACCTCAACTACTTGTTTAACTGTTACTATTTCACTCATTTTGCAGAACCTCCTCAATCCACTGGATTTCTTGCTCTAACACAGCTATCTTTTTTGTATCTGGTGTTACCGCTTTGTTCATTTCTTCTCTTACATACTCTTTTTTTGCTTTTTCCTCTATCCATTTCCTTTTAAAAGGATCGTTCTTCTCTTTCAATAAATAGGGACCAAAGTATATTTCCTTGTCGGTATATTTAATCTGCTCCCCGGCTGATTGTTTATCAGCAACAACTACTTCATAAATATGCCCAGCTTCTTCTAAAATTTCTTCTGCGGTTATCCGATAGCCATTATCAGCCAGCCATCTTCGTAGTGATTTTGCATCGACATTTGGCTGAACCACCAAACGGGAAACCCGGGTTAATTTACTTTTACCGGTTTCTAAGATGTTAGTGATCAATGTACCTCCCATGCCCGCAATGACTATTTGCTCTACTTCGTCTGATGACAGGACCGACAGCCCATCCCCTTTTCGAACAGAGATACGATCCGTCAGATTATTCGCTTCCACTTCTTTTTTTGCACTTTGATAAGGCCCATCATTCAACTCACCAGCTATAGCGACTGCTGAGGGGTCCTTTAAGCATACGTAACAAGGAAGGTAGGCATGGTCTGATCCAATATCTGCGAAATGTGCTCCACGGGGGAGATAGGAGGCAACCACCTGAAGGCGTCTGGATAATAACTTTTCATTCATTTGACTTCCTCTTTTCTATAAAAATAAACGTATTATTCTAATAAAACGTAATGTCGTCATGTCAATAAAGTGAAATCTAATCATCTTTTATACTTTATCAGGAACAAAATAGATTTCTTATACTTGTTCTCTTTTAATAAAGTTAAACAATTTCAAAGTACAAAAAGAAAAGCCTTCTGAATATTCCAGAAAGCTTTCTTTTTATACGTTATTGCTTTTCTGCCAGCCATTCAGCTACAAGGGTAGCTTCTTCACCCTGAGCTTGTCCAGGTGGCATTGATCCTTTACCGTTAATGATGATTTCTTCAATTTCTTCGGCAGAATATTTGCTGCCGATTGTTTCTAATGAAGGACCATTTCCACCAGAAAGGTCAGCACCATGACATGCAGCACAGCTATTTTGGAAGACTTCTTCTGGATCAGAGCTTGCTTCCTCTTCCTGCTGCTCCTCTCCATTTTCCCCTTCATTTTGGATGGCTTCATTTTGGCCGACTCCAACCCAAGAAATGATGAACATCGTTAAAATCCCTATAACAGCAATCATTGCGAATGGGATAACTGGATTTCTTTTCATGTGTCCATTTCCTCCTTATGTAGTCCCCTATATATCTTTCTCTAAAATACAAACTATATTTATTTTACTTGAAAAATCTTCTTTAGAAAAGAGCAAACCTGCTAAAAGTTGAAAAACATATATAAAAAGGCAGAAGCAGCACCAAGAGCTCCAATCATCTTCATAAAAACCACATCTAATTTCCTTCCACCCCAATACCAAAGGAGACAATGTACCATTACGATGGTTTGGTGCCTGCCAAAGTGATATAATATGAACATTCCATAACAACAATAGTAACAGACCCATCGTTGCGTACATAGAAAAATCAATCGACTTTTTATTATATAGATATACAGCGGTTAAGCCTGTACCTAATACAAATATCGACAAAATGCCTGTTTGCATTATGAAAGCCGTTTCAGTAAAATAAATGACAAGAAATGAGATTGGAAGCATTAAAAAAGCTATCATAATTCTAGTTACTATCACCCACTGTCTGGGTCCAGGTGATGGGTGAGTCAAACCTTCACCTTGCGTGTAGAGAGCAAGCAGGTAATCACAATACGATTCCGGAAGCAATCGATTAGCTTTCCAATATTGTATTTCCTGGAGAATTATTTCTTTACGTTCTTTCGTCATAGCATCACCCCGGTATGGGACTGAATAAAAATTAACTGATCGTCTCTAAGTAACGAAAGCATTCATTTAACTCATATTTTAACAGCCTATAAAAATAGACCAGGAACAAAATGGTCAGCTCCTGGTCGTGAGTGTAGCATTCTATTCTAAGAAATCTTTCAACCGTTTACTTCGACTAGGGTGACGGAGTTTTCTCAATGCTTTGGCCTCGATTTGACGGATACGTTCGCGAGTGACGCCAAATACTTTTCCGACCTCTTCAAGTGTACGTGTGCGGCCGTCATCCAGCCCAAATCGAAGTCGAAGAACATTTTCTTCTCGGTCCGTAAGTGTATCAAGAACATCTTCCAGTTGTTCTTTCAAAAGTTCATATGCGGCATGATCAGAAGGTGAGGTTGCTTCCTGATCTTCAATGAAATCGCCAAGATGGGAATCGTCTTCTTCTCCGATAGGAGTTTCTAAGGAAACAGGCTCTTGAGCTATTTTAAGGATTTCTCTTACTTTGTCAGGGGAAAGCTCCATCTCTTCCCCAATTTCTTCAGGAGTCGGCTCCCGGCCAAAGTCCTGCAATAATTGACGTTGGACGCGAATCAGTTTATTGATTGTTTCCACCATATGCACAGGGATACGAATGGTACGTGCCTGGTCAGCGATGGCGCGAGTAATCGCCTGACGGATCCACCAAGTAGCATAGGTACTGAATTTATAACCTTTGCGGTAATCAAACTTTTCAACAGCTTTAATCAGCCCCATATTCCCCTCTTGGATCAAGTCGAGGAAGAGCATACCTCTGCCTACATAACGCTTGGCGATACTTACCACGAGACGCAGGTTGGCTTCCGCGAGTTCCCGTTTAGCTTCTTCGTCGCCTTCTTCAATACGCTGTGCTAAATCAATTTCATCTTTCGCGGCCAAAAGGTTGACTCGACCAATTTCTTTCAAATACATACGTACAGGGTCATTGATTTTGACACCGGGAGGTACACTCAAATCATTTAAGTCAAACTCTTCTTCCTTGTCCAATTGCTGCATATTTGGATCTTCTTCTGAATTACCGATCACCTCGACACCCTGCTCATTGAGGTACTCGTAAAATTCATCCATCTGCTCAGACTCCAGTTCAAAACTGGATAAACGTTCTGCAACTTCTTCGTATGCTAAAACTCCACGCTTTTTACCAATCTCCAGCAACTGTTCTTTTGCCTGGTCAAGCGTAAGTTCATTTTCAGCTTCTTTAGAACGTAATGGCTTATCTGCCATAAGTCCCCCTCCTTCCAACAAATCCCATATCTTTTAGTGCGTACTTCTCAGCTGTCTTTTCAACTGTATTATTTTCATGGCAATCTCTGCTGCCTTGATCGGATCATTCTGCTGCTCTGCCTGTTTTTGTTCTTCCTCTAATGTTCTTATATCCGTTTTATCGCTTTGTTCTGCGCGTATTAAACGGATATAATCATTTATTTCCCTATCGGAAATATCTTGATTAACAGGCATCATCGCAAGCTTGACTACTAGATTTTTCAAATCAGCATCAGGTAACATTTCAACAAAATGACTGACATCCGGTTCATTGCCTTCTTCAAAATATGCATAAAGATAAGTGACAATGACCTGATGTTCACTAATATTGAAGCCTCCTCCTAACTCTGCTTGAACTTTATCAGCGACTTGGGGGTTTTTCAACATATATGCAATCAATGCTCTTTCTGCATTATGAAAAGCAGGCAATAATTTGCTTCCACCTGCACGTGCAGAAGTAACATTGGAATTACCAGTTTTTCTTTTGGTCCCTTTATTACCCCATCCATTCTGCCTACGATGGGCTGAGACCTCTTCTTTCAAGGTATCCAGCGATAACTCAAATTCGTTAGCGAGTTCCTTCAGATAATGTTCTCGTTCAATTGCGTGATCAAGACCAGCAATCTCCTTTACTACTCTTTCTAGATATGCAATGCGATCCCCTTCTAAATTAAGGTTATATTGTTTCTTAAGATGACGCATGATAAATGCCAAGTAGGTATCGCTTGCTTCGAGAACTTCTCTCCGGAACTTATCCGCTCCATGGGACTTTATAAAATCATCCGGATCCATTCCGTCCGGCAGACGGGCAAGTTTAACCGTACATCCGGCACCTTTCAGTAAACGGGCAGCCTTCATAGAGGCCTCGACACCCGGAGCATCACCATCATAACAAATGACAGCTTCTTCCACATACCTTCGAATAAGATTCGCCTGGTGTTCGGTAATCGATGTTCCCAATGTTCCTACTCCGTTATAAACACCAGCTTGATAAGCTGCAATAACGTCGATATATCCTTCGAATAAAATAATCGATCCTTGCTTACGAATAGCACTACGGGCTAAGTCAAAATTATAAAGAAGTTTCCCTTTTCGAAATAGCTCCGTTTCAGGGCTGTTCAAATATTTTGGTTCCTGATCGTGAATAGCCCGGCCACCAAAAGCGACCGTTTTCCCTAAATGATTGCGAATAGGAAAAATGACGCGTCCCCTGAACCGATCACTGTACTCCCCAGAATCATTGGAACTCAGCAAACCAGCTTTCACCATCAATTGGGGATGATAGCCTTTCTTTTCGAGAAAGCGAACAACGAAATCCTTTGAGTTAGGTGCATAGCCTAACTGGAAACGATCGATCATTTCCTCTGTAAAACCTCTCTCCAATAAATAGTCCAGACCTTCTTTACCCTCTTTAGTATGCTTTAGTAGATGATGGTAAAGTTTGCTCAACCATTGATGGGCTTCTAATACCTTTTGAGCTTCTTCATTTTTAGGTCCAGAATCCTCCTGGTTATGCGATAACTCCTCAGGAAGTTGATATCCCACCTTGTCAGCAAGATGTTTAACAGCTTGAAGGAATTCATACCCCTCAAGCTCCATCAGGAAGGTGATAGCATTCCCGCCTTTTCCACATCCGAAACAATGGAAAATTTGTTTAACTGGAGAAACAGAAAAAGAAGGAGTGTTTTCCCCATGGAAAGGACATAATCCAAAGTAATTCCTTCCCTGTTTCTTCAATTGTACATATTCACCTACAACATCGACGATATCATTGGATTTGCGTATTTCATCTATCGTTTCTTCTGGAATATGTCCAGCCATAACTATCACCGTATTTTAGAAATTATTCGATACTCATCACTGAATACCTTCATGTTTTGACAAAAAATCATCCAATACTTTCTGGAAGGTCCGACGATCCTGTTCAAGTAAAGGCGGTGGTCCTTTCAGACGACTTCCCCTCTTTTGGGTTTTCTGTCTTAAATGTTTCCGTAACATGATTTCATCCGCATCCGCCTCTTCAATGAGTTTACCTCGTGGGGTTAGTGCATAAACCCCTCTTGAAGTCAGCAGTACCGCGAATGATAAATCTTGCGTTATGACAATATCTCCCTGCTTCACCCGATTAAGGATAAAAAGGTCTACAGCCTGATCGGTGTCATCAATGATTTTCCAATCACTGTATTCCGAATGTGGGCTATAGTGGTTAATAGTAGCTACATATTGAGGGATGATAGAGTGAGCGGAACAGACCTGATCAATCTCCCCCTTGACAGGACAGCTATCGGCATCGACATATACAGCGGGTTTATTTTGCAACATTATCATAGATTCTACAAGTGTTCGTAAAATCCTCCTATTTAATCAATGTTTTACTTTTCAGAATTGTTTTGCTTACAACGATAGTTTAGCTATCATACATTTTTACACAAAAACATATTATAATACATATTTTTAGCAATTGCTATAGTTTTTTTCGTTTTTTAAGCTTTTTTCCTCTTCAAGGAAAAAATCGCGCCACTAGACTATTGGCGCGATTTTTATTTTGATGAGCTGAAACTGATTCATCTCCGTTTCAGCTTGCTTAAGATTACATTGGCTGTTTCTTCGACCGCCTTATGCGAGACATCAATTACATCACAACCTATACGCTCTACTACTTCATTGAAGTGGTTCAATTCTTGTTTGATCCTTTCCATATTGGCATAGCTCGCCTGGTCTCCGAGGCCAAGTGCTTTGAGACGTTCTTTACGAATATCATTCAGTTTTTCCGGGCTGATTTTCAGTCCGATGCATTTATCCCTGTCAACATGGAACAATTCTTCCGGCGGTTCTACCTCCGGAACAATCGGTACGTTTGCCACTTTCAGACGCTTGTGCGCCAGGTATTGTGATAAAGGCGTCTTAGAAGTCCTGGAGACACCGATGAGAACAATATCAGCACGCGAGATTCCTCGAGGGTCTCTTCCATCGTCGTAGCGTACGGCAAATTCAATAGCTTCCACCCTTTTGAAATAGTCTTCATCCAGTTTATGGACAAGGCCAGGCTCCATCCTCGGTTTTGCTTCGAAGAAGCGTTCCATGCTTTCCATCATCGGCCCCATGATATCAATACATTCTAAATTATATTCTTTCGCTTTTCTCAACAAGTGATCTCTTAATTCCGGGCGGACCAGTGTAAAACCAATCATCCCTTGTTTCTCTTTAGCCTGCAATACTGCTTCGTTAAGTGTTCCCTCGTCTTCTACATAAGGTATCCGCTGAATTTCATAAGGGCCGTCATCGAATTGACTCAATGCTGCTTTTACAACTAACTCAGCTGTTTCCCCTACCGAATCAGAAATCACAAATATCAATGGCTTCTCCATCCCAATCCCTCCTATTTGTCAGAGCGGAAAGCTTATAAATGTTCGTCACGCCCTAGTTCAACTAATGCTTTGGTCATATTTGTTTTTGTGATCCGACCGATGACTTCCAGCCCATCATCCACATCTTTTACGATAGGCAAACCATCAATTTGTTTGTCAATCAATTTTTGGGCGGCATCAAGCAATAGATCATCCTTCCGGCACACGGTAATATTCGGCATACGCGTCATAATAATATGAACCGGTATGGAATTAAGATCCTGGTTTCCTATACTCGCTCTTAATAAGTCTTTTCTTGATAATACTCCTAAAAGCATGGACTTATTATCGACTACAAATAAAGTACCCACATCTTCAAGGAACATGGTGCAAATGGCGTCATAAACGGATACATCCTCTTCCACCACAATCGGTATTGATTGGTATTCATGCACCTTGAATTTTTTAAGTTTTTCCGTCAATAATTCTGAACCGGTTTTACCTGTAAAGAAATAGCCAACTCTCGGACGAGCATCTAAAAAACCTGCCATCGTCAAAATAGCTAAATCAGGTCTGAGAGTTGCTCTGGTCAATTCCAATTGATCTGCTATATTTTCCCCTGTTATAGGTCCATGCTCTTTTACTATTTCAATAATTTGTTCTTGTCTGCTGGAAAGCTCCATTCTTTCATCACCCCGATCACTGACTGTGACATACTATTCAACTATTATAGCTCATTTTTCCTAGCGGGTAAAAGAAGGTGCCTTAGTATTGTTGTTTCCATTGGACAGCATTCAAATCAGCAAACGCGTATATTTCCGTGGCTATCAGATTCAATAGCCCTAAACGATTTTCCTTTATTTTCGCATCTTCAGCCATCACCATCGTATGATCAAAGAAATTATGAATCGGATCAGCAAGCATCCCTAACGCGTTCAATGCTTGTACTGCATCATGCCGGGCTAACGAAGCAGCATACTCCTGCTTAACATCCAGATAGGTGTTGTACAGTGTTTGCTCGGTTTCGTTCTCAAAAAGCTCCGTATCAACTTCCATCACATTTGTTTTCTTAGCCAAATTTAACACGCGGCCTAACGCTTCGTGGGTCGGTTTGAAACTTTCATCATTACGCTTAGATGCCAGCAGCTTCGCCTTTCCTTTGGTAAACGGTACATGTTTAATTCCATTCGCAAGTACCGCCTCTACAATATCAGGCTCTACTCCTTCTTCTTTAAGAAGGTAACTTGCCCGGATATGGAAGAACTCATTAAGATCCTGTACAACTTCTTCCTCTGACCGATTTGGCAGACCAAGGCTGATATAGAGTTTAACTGCTGAGTTCACGAGGGTTTCCAATTGAATATCCCAAGCTTCTTTATCTAACATTTGCAGGATGCCGATTGCTGATCTGCGCAGACCGTATGGATCCTGAGAGCCTGAAGGAATGATACCAATCGAAAAACACCCGACAATCGTATCCAGTTTATCAGCGATACTTACGACAGTACCTGGGATAGAGTTTGGCAATTCTCCGTTAGCATGTCGAGGCATATAATGCTCATTGATAGCCTGGGCTACTTCCTCGTCCTCTCCAAATATCCTTGCATATTTCTCTCCCATAATACCTTGTAATTCAGGAAATTCACCCACCATATGAGTGACAAGGTCAAATTTGCTTATTTCAGCCGTACGCAGCACTTGCTTTTTAATAGCGGGCTGCAACTTCAAATGGTCGCTGAGCGCATCAGAAAGCTTGACCGTACGTTGAACTTTATCTGCTATCGTTCCTAAATCCTCCTGGAAAACCATTCGTGCTAATTTGTCGAGGCTTTGTTCTATGGAAGCTTTTTGATCTTCCTCATAGAAAAAACGAGCATCAGCCAGTCTTGCATTCAATACTTTTTCATTGCCCCGCGCTACATTATCCAAATGTTTGTCGTCACCATTTCTTACAGCAACGAAAAACGGCAGTAATTCTCCCGTCTTCGCTCGAACAGGGAAATAGCGTTGATGCTCTTTCATGGAAGTTATTAAAGCTTCTTCTGGCACAATAAGAAAATCTTCGCTGTACTCTCCATAAAAAACAGTTGGATACTCAACCAGGTGTGTTACTTCATTGAGTAAATCTTCATCTACAAGGATATTCCAGTTTTTTTCTTGTGCCAGCTTTTCTATTTGCGTGGCAATCATTTCTTTCCTCATAGCAACATCGACGATGACATATTGATCTTGCAATAGCCTTTCATATTGATCCGCATGCGTTACTTCAACCTTATCACCGAGGAATCGATGACCGAATGTGCTCTTGCCAGTGTGGACATCCTCAATGGAAAATGGAATCACTTCATCATTATAGAGGGCTGCCAGCCAGCGGATTGGGCGGACATAGCGCAGTTGCCTGCTTCCCCAGCGCATATTCTTAGGAAAGTTCAAAGAAAGTATAATGTCACTAAATTGACTAACCAAATTCTTTGTGGACTCTCCTTCCGTATATTTATTGACATGAACGTATTCCGTCCCTTTTATTTCTTTAAAATAAATATCATCCACACTTTTACCTTGTCCTTTAGTGAAGCCAATTGCAGCTTTTGTCCAATTGCCCTCCTCATCTATTGCTATCTTTTTTGCTGGGCCTTTGGCTTCTTCTTCGATGTCCGGTTGTTTATCTGCCAGCCCTTCAACTTTAACAGACAGACGTCGCGGTGTAGCCATCGTTGCAATAGTGTCATAAGGAAGACGTAAATCGTCCAGCCATTGCTTTGTTTTTTCTTCTAATTGAGCCAGTGCATCATCAATAAAGCGAGCTGGCAGTTCTTCTAATCCGACCTCGAATAGCACGGTATTACTCATGAGACGCATCCTCCTTATCTTTCAACATAGGAAAGCCTATCCGTTCACGTTCTTCTACAAAAGTTTTAGCAATTTTACGTGCCAGATTTCTGACACGAGCAATATAACCGGTACGCTCTGTTACCGAAATTACTCCTTTAGCATCTAATAAATTGAACGTATGGGAGCACTTAAGAACATAATCATAAGCCGGGAATACAAGGCCAAGCTCCATCGCACGTTCGGCTTCTTTTTCATATACGCTGAACAAGTTAAATAGCATATCACTGTCAGACGATTCAAAAGTGTACTTGGAATGTTCATATTCTGGTTGCGAAAATATATCCCCGACAGTTACACCATTCGTCCATTCAAGCTCGAAAACATTTTCTTTATCCTGGATATAGGAAGCTAATCGCTCTAACCCATAAGTTATTTCTGCAGAGACTGGTTTCGCTTCAAGTCCGCCTATTTGCTGGAAATAGGTGAACTGGGTAATTTCCATTCCATCCAGCCATACTTCCCAGCCTAAACCAGCGGCACCAAGCGTCGGATTTTCCCAGTTATCTTCCACAAATCTGATATCATGCTTCAACGGATCTATTCCTAAAGCTTTAAGAGAATCTAAGTATAATTCCTGGATATTGTCAGGAGAAGGCTTCATGATTACCTGGAATTGGTGATGCTGGTATAGCCGGTTCGGGTTTTCCCCATACCTGCCATCCGCAGGCCTTCGTGAAGGTTCTACATAGGCGACGTTCCAGGGCTCTGGACCAAGACTGCGTAATAACGTCATAGGAGACATTGTTCCCGCTCCCTTTTCTACATCATAAGCCTGCATTAACAGGCATCCTTGGTTTGACCAATGCTTTTGTAATGTCAGTATCATATCTTGTATGTTCATATTTTCTTCCCTCCAGTAGATGAATGTCTTTCCCCAAAACAAAATACAAGCACTTTGTCCATTAGACATTAAAAAAATCTCGTCCCTATGTCACTGTCCATGACATAGGGACGAGATTTTCCCGCGGTTCCACCCTATTTGCTTCCTGTCTCCCAGGAAGCCGCTTTGAAAGCTGCTCAGGAATGCCTTCCCTATCTCTTCAACACCTGTCTCACACTATCACAGGCTCGCTTAAGTCCAGGGGAATAGGTACTACTTTCCTTCAACGCACAAGTTTAATTGGTAATAGCATCATACTTGATAGCTTACTACTTTGTCAATCTTCTGGTTTAAAAAGGTCCAGCTGCTTCAGGAATTTCTTTGACTTGATATAATAACCACCATAATAATCATAATAGGCATCCATCAGCTGCCGTATTTTGCGCTTATTCTCTTCTTTTATTGTGATATTACCTACACGTGCAACATCTACATTGGCAAATAAACGGAGTAAACTTGCCATTTTTTCGGTAAGTCCGTATGCTTCCGGGTCCATATGTTTACAGCGGAAACATAAAAAGCCCCCTTCTTTTACAGAAAAGGAGAAGGGGCCATTTTCGTGGCTGCAATTTACACAAACATCAAGCTGAGGAGCGAACCCTGCTTTTTTGTATAATTTAAGTTCATACATCATTGTCAATATTTCCGGATCCTTATCTTCTGTAATCCAAATCAACGTCTGAAGAAATTGTTGGAACAAAAATGGATCCGGCTGCTTATCTTCCACCATTTTATCTGTCATTTCTGCCAAATAAGCTGCATAAGCTGTTTTGATAATATCTTCACGTACTCCCCGCAGTGAGGAAATGACTTCTCCCTGGCTGAGAGAACCGAGATTTCGTCCTGTTTGTACCAAATAATGCCCGTGTATAAAAGGCTGGGTAATAGAAGCCATCCTGCTTTTAGGCTTCTTTGCTCCTTTAGCCATGATACCGAATTTACCTTTTTCCCTGGAAAAAAGAGTAACGATTTTGTGAGTTTCCCCATAATCTTTTGTTCGTAGGACGATTCCCTCGACTTTTTCAAACAATGCTGTCACCTTTTCTAATTCTACATATTGGATTCAGTTCCAGAAACCGTTTCACTTTCCTGAGGCTCTTCTTCGTTTAACGCTTGCTTTTCCATCTCTTTCATGAGTAAGTAGGTTTCTATGTTTCCTGTTTGACTAAAAACTTTCCATGGCAAGTCGACCACAAGAAACACCGCCTTTCAAGTTAGTTATTCATTCATAAATAACGTCACATTCTTAGGATGCTCCCAACAAGCTTAAGCATGAATATTAAATTTTACCAGAACTTAATATTCATCATCTTTGTAGCCATACTCATTCAACTGAAGCTGACGGTTGCGCCAATCTTTCTGTACCTTCACCCACAAATCCAGGAAAACTTTTGTCCCTAGTAATGCCTCAATATCTTCCCTGGCCCGTTGTCCTATTTCCTTCAGCATCTTGCCTTGTTTCCCAATGATAATACCTTTTTGAGAAGGACGTTCAATAATAAGCGTAGCCTGGATATACACCGTTTCTGATTGTTCACGATGCTCTATTCCATCAATCACCACCGCAATAGAATGAGGAACTTCTTCTCTAGTCAGATGAAGTGCTTTTTCCCGAATCATCTCGCTGATAATAAATCTTTCCGGATGATCGGTAATCTGATCCTCAGGATAATATTGCGGTCCTTCCGGCAGCTGCTGCTTTAATACATCTAATAAATGAGTGACATTGTTCCCTTCTAATGCCGAAATAGGGATGATTTCTTTGAAGTCATACATTTCCCGGTATTGGTCGATCAACGGCAATAGATCATCAGGGTGTACCTTATCAATTTTATTAATAATTAGAAATACAGGCTTATCTACTTTATCCAGGCGATCGATGATGAATTGGTCACCCCGGCCATAACCTTCTTCTGCGTTGATCATGAACATGATAGCATCTACTTCATTCAACGATTGTTCAGCAACTTTTACCATAAAATCCCCTAGCTTGTGCTTAGGCTTATGAATGCCAGGTGTATCGATAAATACGATTTGGGCCTCTTCCTCTGTCCATACGCCCTGTATTTTGTTTCTTGTTGTTTGTGGCTTATCGCTCATTATGGCAATCTTCTGGCCGATGACACGGTTCATGAACGTAGACTTTCCAACATTCGGCCTGCCAATAATTGCAATAAAACCTGACTTGAATGATTTCTCCATAAATTATCCTCCGTTTGTGAATGAGGTGTAGTGTAATAACTATTTTACTATAGATGGATTGTATTTACATGTACTCGACAAAAGCTTTCAATCTTTTTCGCTCAAGCGCGCTTTTTCAGAAAAACGCCACTAGTTTCGGAATGAAAATTATTAATCCGATAATCACCGATAATAATGCTGCTATCAATACTGCTCCGGCCGCTATATCCTTTACCATACCGACAGCTGGGTGGATATCCGGTGATAAATGGTCCATTGCTTTTTCTAAACTGGTGTTTACCATTTCCATAGTCAAAACCAGCCCAATTACTAATAAAACAATTGCCCATTCAACCCGTGAAAGTTGCATAATCATGGAACATAACAGGACGATAGCAGCGATAATCAAATGATACTTCATATTCCGTTCTGTCTTTGTAACTGTAAGTATCCCTCTCCAAGCGTACTTAAACCCTATACCTCTTTTTTTATTCCCGTTCCAACCCGAACTCATTTAAAATATCCTCTTGTCTTTGGAACATTTTCTTTTCATCTGTTTCCTCCATATGGTCGTACCCTAATAAATGTAAAAAACCATGCAAGGCTAAGAAGCCTAGTTCACGTTCCAGGGAATGGCCATATTCTTGCGCCTGTTCCTTTGCTTTATCAACAGATATCACAATATCACCGAGAACTACCGGGATTTCTTCACCGATCACCCGTACCTCACCTTCTCCTTCTTCTTGCATGGCAAAGGAAATGACATCGGTCGGTGCGTCCTTTTGGCGATAGTTACGGTTTAATATTTGAATTTCTTTGTTATCGACAAAATTCACGGAGATTTCAGCTTCATTTTGGACTTTTTCCTTTTCCCCAGCAAAGCGCAGCAAACGCTGGATCATATCGATATGGCCTTCGTCTATGGTATTTGTTTCATCATGAAAGTCAATTTGGATCATTGGTCCGCCTCCTTAATAACGAGTTATCACTTAATTTATATTGTGTCCGCCCCACTAATTCTTATTGGTTTATTCTTTAACATGTTCCGCTTTTCCAAAACCATTAAACCTCTGATGATGTGTTGTTGGATAGAATTGAATAGCTATACGCATCAGCATTTATCCTACCATAGAAAAACTTGGCTTGTCGCCAAGTAATTCTGGCGAAAGCCTTAGTTTTTTTATACTCTAGCCTTTTAACAAAGTTTACTTTTTTAAAGTATAAAATAAGACCCTTGCATCCGGGTCTTATTTGTCTTCCTTCTTCTCTTTATCTTTCTCATAAGCATCAATAATTCGTTGTACTAATGGATGACGGATAACATCTGTCTGATCAAGATGGATAAATGAGGATCCTTTAATCCCTCTTAAACGCAATTCTGCTTCACGAAGCCCTGACCTTACCCCTTTAGGCAGGTCAACCTGTGTAATATCCCCTGTGATAACCATTTTTGAACCAAAGCCGAGTCTGGTCAAGAACATTTTCATCTGTTCAGGAGTAGTATTTTGCGCTTCGTCCAAAATAGCAAACGCATCATCCAGCGTGCGTCCACGCATATAGGCAAGAGGGGCAATTTCAATTGTTCCCCTCTCAATAAGACGAGCGGTATGTTCAGTCCCTAATACATCATGCAGTGAGTCATAGAGAGGACGGAGATAAGGATCTACTTTCTCTTTCAAATCACCTGGCAGAAAGCCAAGGCTTTCCCCAGCTTCTACAGCCGGCCGGGTTAATATTATCCGCTTAACCTGCCCATTTTTCAGGGCATTGACCGCCATAACGACAGCTAAATAAGTTTTACCTGTTCCAGCGGGGCCGATCCCAAACACTAAATCATTATTACGGATGGCTGATACGTAGCCGCGTTGCCCCAATGTCTTAACACGAATCGATTTACCTTTTGCATTTCGGGTAATTTCGTCTTCAAATAAGGCCTCGAACTGGTTGATTTTTCCTTTTTTGGCCAGCTCCACAGCATAGACAACATCCCGTTCAGTTATCGTCAAACCTTTTCTGATTAGTGCCAGTAAAGAAAGCAATACTTCTTCCACAAGCTTAGTCTTATCTCCACGGCCCGAGGCGCTTACATGTTCCCCGCGGGAAATTATAGAAACCTGAAGCTGTTCCTCAATCTGTTTAAGGTTTCGATCTTCTGTTCCAAATAATGCTAATGCTTCTGATGGGTTATCTAGTTGTATATCAATCGTTTTTAAGTCTTCCTGCATATTCAATCTCCTTGATTCACATTCTTTGTCTTTGCTATATCTTCATGAACTTTCATAAAAAGGATTAATTTTACTTTACCATTGTCCACACTTCGGTGCAAAATATTTTCTTCCGTAATTTCAGAACCCTCAGGAAGTTTTTTGAGCAAATCTCTTTTCCCCTGCTCTTTTGCTATTTGCGCTGCTTCTTCCTCGGTTCTGTCATACTTCATGCGAGACAGCTCAAAGTACGTTGTTTTTTTCCAGTAGAAAGGGAAGGTCTTAGAAAATATGCTCAGCTGATGATAATCTTCTTCTTTTTTCTTGAACTTGTAGTCTATTTTACCCCAGCCCCATACAGGAAATTCAAAACCCGCGATATTGATATGGTATTGTTTTTCAAACTCTCCTGTAGCTGTTTGTATATTCTCTTGTTGGCTTGCGGTAACTTCTACGCGATACCATGTTTCAGCGACAACTTGTCCTTCTGCCCGGACAAGACTTTTATCATTTTCATCCAGTTGGGCAGATGCTAACAAATCGCCTTTTTCCACATAGTCGTTAACCTCAACCATCGGCTTACCTTGTGAGATATAAATGTAATGAATCATGCCTTTTTTCGCCGCCACCAAATCTGCCGGCTGCCTTGCTTCCTCTTTTTCTACTAATGTCTTTTCAACTCCATGAAAAATATATGCGGTTCCCTTCTTCTCCACACCGATCCAAAGCAGTTCCGGTATATCATCCAGAAGCTTCTGCTGTAAAGTGCCATTATCATCAAGTCTGAAAGAAACAGCTCCTGGCTGCACCCCGTACCCCTTTAATTGCTTTTCCACTTTTTTCTCCAGTTCTTTTGGCAGTCCTTCGATATGAACGGACCAAACTAAATTGGAAACAAAAACAAGAAGCATGATGGTTAACAGTAACGCAAACCATAATGGCTTCTGAGCTACAAAATTACTCCACAAATAAGGGATTCCTTGTCCGCGTTTCAAACGAATTTTATACCTTGTCCTTTTTCTGATCCTCTTCACTTCTGTGAGGTCATCCAGATAAATGTTTGCCTGAAGCTGATGCTCCGACAATTTCTTTGCATTCCAAATAACCACCCCTTCTCTGGCACAAAGGTTGATAAACTGTTCCGGATATGTACCCTGGATGATTAGTGTGACGTATCCCTTTATGAACTTACCTTGTAAAGGTTTCATCTTAAAAGGCCTCCTTTCAAGGAACAAATTATTGATCCGTAAATAAAATTGAATGCATCTTTCCTTCTACCAGTATTTCTTCCGATAACATCATTTTTAAAACGAATCCTTCACCAGTCAGACGGATTTGTCCTTTCCTCGATTTCAGTCTGATTTCATGCTCAGAAAAATGGAGCAGTCCCTGATGGTTTTCTATATAAACATGGAAATCCCCGATTGTAGTGACTCTTGGCAAATCCAACATGACATCAGAAGGAAGTTCCAAGTAATTGGCCATCCAGCCACGGATCTGTTGTTGCCATTTTTTCATGTAACGACCTCCCCCTCCTCTATATATACGAAAAACGCACGGATTGTATCACTACAATCCGTGCGTTCTTATCAATAATTATTTCGTTTTGAAAATGTACGATGCGGTTTATGCGCTCGGGGGGGGCCCAATATCTCGGCCATCATGACACTTTCAGCAATCTTCTTTCGATTCAAATTGCTTTTAATCGAAAGAGAAGGTGCTGCTTTCTGACCATACTGCGCCGGTTTCGTACGTTCCATTTGCCCTGGGAGGGCATCATGGATTTTCCGGTTTGGTGTTTCATAAGTGAAAGAGCCGGTGTCTTGTCTATCACTGATATTTCGTTCAGAAATATCTTTGATTTGTCTTTTCTTTTCTTCGTAATATTTTTCAACCCTATTTTCGGCTGGCATTTTCTGTTGAGAGCGCTCAGTTCTTTCCATCCGCTCCATTCCAGGCTGTGCTGGGCGTGCAGGCGTTTGCTTCTGCTGGGGGGCCGGCCGTTTCGGCCGCTCCTCCTCCTGCTCTGCATTCATCCGATTCAACCAACTGATAATACCGCCAATAAAAATAGCGACCAGAAAAATATTATTCAGTAGAAAATTAATGAAATTTTCCATGGGATAGCCTCCTTACACCACGGAGGTGATTATTTTTCTTCGTCTTCACCATGGTCTTCCTTAGAAAGTTTTCCTAAAGTATCACGCATATCTGTATCAGCATTTATATTACGGTAGTTCATGTAGTCCATGACGCCCATCTTACCTGAACGCAGGGCTTCAGCAAGTGCCTGAGGTACTTCAGCTTCTGCTTCCACAACTTTCGCTTGCATTTCTTGCACTCTGGCACGCATCTCTTGTTCTTGAGCAATCGCCATAGCACGGCGTTCTTCGGCTTTCGCCTGAGCGATATTCTTATCAGCTTCAGCCTGATCTGTCTGCAGGATAGCACCAATGTTTTTACCGATATCGATATCTGCAATATCAATGGATAAAATCTCAAAAGCAGTCCCCGCATCTAAACCTTTTGACAATACATTCTGGGAAATACGGTCCGGGTTTTCCAGAACTTTATTATGGTTTTCGGAGCTACCAATTGTGGAGACAATTCCTTCACCTACACGGGCGATGACTGTGTCTTCCCCCGCACCACCGACTAAACGGTCGATGTTGGCACGTACTGTAATACGTGCTTTTGCTTTTACTTCAATCCCATCCATTGCAACACCTGCAATGAATGGAGTTTCAATCACTTTCGGATTGACACTCATTTGCACAGCTTCCAATACATCACGACCGGCCAGGTCTATCGCGGCACAGCGTTCAAAACTAAGCTCTATATTAGCTCGCTGAGCAGCAATTAAAGCATTGACCACACGGTCCACATTACCACCTGCCAGGTAATGGCTCTCTAACTGGTTGGTATCTACGTTAACACCAGCTTTATGAGCTTTAATCAACGGATTGATTACCCTGGATGGGATTACCCGACGAAGCCGCATTCCTACGAGTGTGAAAATACTGATACGGACACCTGCTGCCAGTGCGCTGATCCACAGCATAACTGGTATAAAAGTGAATAGAATGGCAAGCACGATGATGATAAGACCAACAATGATAATTGGCATTAATTCTTGTAACGTCATTCTTTTTCCTCCTTCATGGTTTCTTTATTAATTTCACGCACAACGATGCGTGAGCCTTCTGTTTTTATGACCTTCACAGGTTGACCAGCCGGTAAAAACCTGCCTTCTGACACCACGTCTAAACGTTCCTCATCAAATACAGCAGTCCCGGAAGGACGCAGCGGCGTCAATGTTTCGCCTTCTAACCCAATCAACTCTAATCGGTTGGTAGAGGAGACAAAGCCTTTGTCAGTGGTAGTGGCGTCTTGTAAAATGATATGCCTGAAAAATCCTCTTTCCAGTCCAAGGTATTTGAACAGGATAACGGAAGCAATAATTGCTACCAGAATTGCAATCCCGATACTCATAGCCATATGACCGGTATCAGCTCCGGAAAGCATCAATGAGGATACGATGGCAACAGCCCCCGCAATCCCTGCAATTCCACCAGGTAAGAAAAACTCAGCGATTATTAGTATAAGACCAAGCACAAGCAAAATGATCGCTTCGTAACCCGCCAGACCAGCTATGATATGCCCATAGAAAAACAATACGAGAGATAAGAGCCCCATGGTCCCCGGGATTCCAAATCCAGGAGAATACAATTCAACAATCAACCCTAAACTGGCAACGGATAGCAGTATCGGCACGACAACAGGATCTGTTAAAAACCGCGCAATATTCTCTGCTAATGATGGTTCAGTCTCCACTATTTCAGCTCCGGTCAGATCTAATTCGCTAAGGAGCTCTGTCCGGTGCCTGACTATTCCCTCAGCATATCCTACTTCTTCAGCTGTATTTGGACCAAGCGTGAGAAACTCACCCTCAGGGGCATTATAATCCGGGAGGTCGACTGATGGATCAGCCATCGCTTCTGCATACAGAGGATCGCGACCGTTTGATTCAGCTGCAGCCGTCATGGCGGCAATCCAAGCAGACTGGGCTTTTTTGTCAGCCGCATTTCCATCACCAGTGATAACCCCTGAAGCTCCCATAGTAGCGTTCGGCTTCATATAAATTTCGTCCGAATTAAGCGCTATGTAGGAGCCAGCCGACAAAGCTTGTGTAGTAATAAATGCTGCATTAGGAATATTTAAATCCTGAAATAATTCTCCTATGGCGTTAGCAGAATCCACCCTGCCGCCAGGAGTAGCAATTTCAAAGATAATATAATCCGCATCAGCATCTTCCGCTTCCGAAATAGCTCTTCTTAAAAACGCTTCCATCCCACGTTCTACATTATCTTTCACAGGAATGATATATACAAGTTTCCCTTCCCCGCTCTCGGCATATGCTTTAGTGGAATCCTCATGTAAAACATGCACCAAGCCTGACAACAGCAGGGCAATTATTAATAAATAGCGAGAGATTCGAAACATTCAGGTCCCCCCTTTCAAACCGAATCATACTATATGTACGTTTTACTCAGCAGCAAGGTTTCATACAAATTTATAATTTGTTATGGAAAATACACAGCTGGTTTAACTCAGTATTTTAGGGTTTTAAAACCTTACTTTCTAAAGGGTTAAAAAAAATCTCCCTATCACAAGGGAGATTTTTCCATCATGTAATCATGATAAATGCTTCAGTACGAGCTTATTTACTTGAGAACCATCTGCCTTGCCTTTCACTTTAGGCATGATTGCACTCATTACTTTCCCCATATCTTTCTTTGAGGAAGCTCCCACTTCTGCAATCGTTTCTTGAACAACTTGTTCAAGTTCTTCTTCTGAAAGCTGTTTCGGCATATATGCTTGTAAAATCTCTATTTCACGATTAAGTTTTTCTACAAGGTCTTCGCGTCCAGCTTCTTGAAATTCATGGAGGGAATCCTTACGTTGCTTTACCTCGCGGGATAAAACAGTAAGCTCTTCTTCTTCAGATAATTCGCCTCTTCCAAGTTTGATCGCTTCATTTTGCAAGGAAGCTTTAACCATGCGGATAACGGTCAGTTTTTCCTTTTCCTTATTCCGCATCGCTTGTTTCATGTCTTGATTGAGACGTTCAACTAATGACATAGCTCTCTACACCCTCTTTTACCACTTACGCTTTCTAGCGGCCTCAGACTTTTTCTTACGGCGTACGCTAGGCTTTTCGTAATGTTCACGTTTACGATATTCAGATAGAGTTCCAGATTTGGATACACTCTTTTTGAAGCGACGAAGAGCATCTTCAAGAGACTCGTTTTTACGAACGCGAGTTGTTTTTGACATGCTATTTCCCTCCCTCCGAAGCATAAAGCAAGTATCTTCTCAGCATGCATCTCTATATCCCATGCCTTTGATAATTATATTATAACCCCTATTCCGGGTCAACTTTTTTCCCTGAATTTGTTCCATACTTACCATTTTTTTGTTCAGTTATCCCTGAATTTCTGTACATGTTTCCTTCCTCTTGTCCATATAGTGAAATGAGGTGTCGCCATATGATGATGGAATTAATTTCAAAATTAACGGTATTGTTATTAATGTTTCTTTTTGGCCTGCAATGTTTGAAAGTAGGTCTATTCCAACTTTCCTACCAACGAACTAAGCAGTGGATACAGCATTTTTCCAGAAACCCTATCCTTGCCATTTTAACAGGGTTTGCTGCAACAGGCTTACTGCAAAGCAGTTCGGTTGTAATTGTATTAGCAATGGGGCTTGTTACTACTAAATATATGAAAGTAACTCAGGCTATAGGTATCATGCTTGGTGCCAACCTAGGTACCACCCTTACAGGGGAGATATTAAGTTTGTCATTGCATCTTCCATATAGCTTCCTACTCCTTGCAGGTGGTTTGATGATCGTCATGCAGCATCAGAAAACATTTGCCTGGGGCACTATTTTATTTGGACTTGCTGTCATCTTTCTGGCCTTAGAAAACTTAGGAGGGTCCATAGCTGATTTCATGAATCTTCCTGGAACTTCTGACTGGTTAAGTTCACTGGATGATTCTACTCTTTCTGCCTTGTTTTTTGGTATTATCGGATCCGGGCTTATTCAGTCGTCCTCTGCCATGTTTGGAGTGACGCTGACCATGCTGGAGCAAGGAGCAATCTCTATGCCATCTGCCATAGCTGTTATCCTGGGGACCAATATAGGCACTTGTATAACAGCATCCATAGCAGGTGCCGCCCTTGATAAAGGCGCTAGAGTAGTGGCATCAAGCCATATCTGGTACAACCTCATCAGTGTGCTCTTATTCCTTCCTGTCCTCGGTTATTTGGATGAGCTATCTGTCTGGCTTGCAGCAGAACCTGGCAGGCAGTTAGCCCATTTGGCAGTGCTTTTCAACACGGTGACCATCTTTCTGTTCTACCCTTTTTTAAAACCTTTCGAAAAATGGCTTACCCGATTGCATAAATAAAAATTTATTCTTAGTTAAAGCTCCTGTTCCATTAAGAGGGCCGAAAAGTCGAAGACTTGATTTCGAGACATTATTTGAGAAATAGGGGCGTTGGGGAAGGATTTGCTTTCCGCGGGGAAGACGGAAAGCGAGTTATTTCCCGGTCCTCCAAACCGTTACTACCGTAACGGAAACAACATATCTTGAAACTGAGTCTTCAGCAAAAGGGAGCTTTAATGGAATAAGGATCGGACAAAATGAAAGCCCAGAGTTTCTACAACTCTGGGCTTATTAATATTAATAATCGGAGGTACCTTGTTCACCTTTTATGATTTGAATGCCGGAACTTGCACCGATACGCGTAGCACCTGCATCAATCATCGCTTTTGTAGCTTCAAAATCACGCACTCCACCAGAAGCCTTCACGCCAAGCTCCGGTCCAACTGTAGCACGCATTAGTTTAATATCTTCTACAGTCGCTCCTCCTCCTGAGAATCCCGTAGAAGTCTTCACATAATCCGCGCCTGCCTTGACAGCCAACTCACAGGCTTTTACTTTTTCATCATCTGTAAGCAGTGAGGTTTCAATGATTACTTTGACTAGAGCTTTATCCTCTGCTTCTCTTACGACAGCCTCGATATCTGCCTGTACTGTCTCATAATCTTTTGATTTAAGCGCTCCCACGTTGATGACCATATCAATTTCTGTAGCACCTTTTTCGATGGCCTGTTTTGTTTCAAATGCTTTGACTTCTTTCGTATTCGCTCCCAATGGGAAACCGATTACAGTACAAACCTTAACATTAGTGTCTTTTAAATGTTCATAGCAATGATTGACCCAATAAGGGTTCACACATACAGAAGCAAACTCATACTCTTTCGCTTCCTGACAGACTTGATCAATTTTTTCCTGAGGAGTGTCCGGCTTTAATTGTGTATGATCAATATACTTTGCGATATTTTCCATAAAACCTCTTCCTTTCTTCTGGTCGGTTAGTTGTACGTACCTCTCCATCATAGCATGAAGGCAGGTTAATTTCTATGCCTAGTCTTTTCCTCTTTCGAAAAAGCCATACGAACGGTCGTATGGCTTTCCCCTTTAAATAGCAGTAACCCGGCTGCTCAAATCCGGTTCGTCCATTACGCGAACAAACTGACCTTCATTATACGGGTAGCCTGCTTCAGTTATTTTTACTTTGACAATTTTTCCAATTAATTCCTTAGATCCCTCGAACTTCACTTTCAAATAATTATCGGTATAACCGATCAGTACACCACCATTTTCGGTTTCTTTATCTTCCTCTTCAGGAATGACCTCTAAGACGTCATTTTCAAAGCGGGAGGCGTATTCTTTCGCCTGCTGATCGGATAATTCAATCAAACGGTGTACGCGCTCATTTTTCACTTCTTCATCGACTTGATTATCCATTCTTGCTGCTGGTGTACCTGTTCGCTTGGAGAATGGGAAGACATGTAGTTCAGAATAACCGATCTCCTGAACAGCCCGATAGGTTTCCATGAATTCTTCTTCCGTTTCCCCCGGGAATCCTACAATAACATCAGAAGTGATGGCAAGGTCAGGCAACGCTTCTTTGATTCTCTCAATTCGTTCCTTATAAAATTCCATCGTGTATTTTCTGCGCATACGTTTAAGTACTGTGTCAGAACCAGATTGTAATGGTATGTGTAAATGGCGCACAATTTTATCCGAGTCGTTTAAGACTTGAATAACATCATCCGTAATTTGGCTTGCTTCAATAGAAGAAATACGGATACGCTTCAATCCTGTAACTTTCTCATCTAATTCACGAAGCAGCATCGCAAGGTTATAGTCTTTCATATCTTCACCATAACCACCAGTATGAATTCCGGTTAGGACGATTTCTTTATAGCCTGCATCCACAAGCTGTTGAGCTTGTTTGATAACATCTTCCGGCTTTCTTGAACGCATCAAGCCACGCGCCCAAGGAATAATACAGAAGGTACAGAAATTATTGCAGCCTTCCTGGATTTTTAAAGAAGCTCGCGTACGATCTGTAAAATATGGCACGTCCAATTCTTCATATACACGGTTTTTCATGATATTAGTAACGCCATTGATCGGTTGACGTTCCTGTTTATATTGTTCAATATAATCCAGCATCTTCACCCTGTTTTGGGTACCGACTACAATATCCACCCCAGGTATATCCATAATTTCCCCAGGTGAGGTCTGTGCATAACAGCCGGTTACACAAATAACACCATCTGGATTTTTACGAATGGCACGACGGATAACCTGACGGCTTTTTTTATCTCCGGTATTGGTTACCGTACAGGTATTGATAACGTAAACGTCAGATTCGCGATCGAAGTCCACGCGTTCATACCCCTGATCTTTAAATAATTGCCATACGGCTTCAGTTTCATAGTGATTCACTTTACACCCTAATGTATGAAATGCCACTGTTGGCATTTTCATCACCTCAATTCTTCTAGATGATACGAAATACTTGCCAGCAAATATAGAGGAGCTGTTTCCATTCGTAAGATTCGGGGACCCAGCCGGACAGGATGAAATCCTGCTTCCGTAAGCTTAGCTGCCTCGGACTGAGAAAAGCCTCCTTCGGGTCCAATCACTGCAATCACGCGGTCACCAGCAGACATTTTATTGACCAAATTCGCTAAAGACTGGTATTCATCCTGTTTTGCTTCATTTTCAAATGCGAATAATTTCCATTTATATTGTTCACCTAATTGTATCAGCTCGTCTAGTTGATGAACAGAATGAATGGACGGTATTATTGTACGTTGGCATTGTTCACTAGCTTCTTTCGCAATTTTTTCAAGGCGGGAGATTTTCTTATCCACCTTTTTTTTATCCCATTTTACTACAGATCTTTCTGCTTGATAAGGGATGAATTGGGAAGCACCTAGCTCTGTACCTTTTTGTACGACCGTCTCTAACTTATCCCCTTTGCCAAGCGCTTGGACAATAGTGACTTCCACAGGGAGTTCTACTTGCTCATCCAGCCATTTGATGATATTACATTGTACCGCCTCTTTATCAGTACTTGTAATACGGCATGAGGCAGCAAAGCCGCTGGGGTTAATACAAATAATTTCATCATCCGGCTGCATTCGCATAACCCGGACAATATGATGGACATCCTCGCCTGTTATGGTTACTACCTGTTCAGTCCAGCCGTCTTCCCCTACAAAATATCGCTGCATTCGATGCACCTGCTTTACTTACTATTTCGTTGCGATAATAGATATCCAATCTTCCATTTGGTTCACTTCCACTATATCAAAACCGGCATTTTTCAGGCTTTGTTTTACATCTTCTTTTTTTCCTTGTATGATCCCGGAAGTGATGAAATAGCCTCCTGGCTTCAAGAGCTGATAGGCATCTTCGGTGAAACGGACAATGATCTCTGCAAGAATATTGGAAACAATCAAATCTGCCTTCACATCTACCCCATTCAGCAAATCATTTTGACGTGCAGAAATCCGGTCCTCCACCTGGTTGAGCCTGGCATTATTTTCAGTACTTGATACAGCAATCTCATCGAGATCATAAGCAAGCACTTCAGATGCCCCAAGCAGCACCGAAGCAACACTTAGAATGCCGGAACCTGCTCCCACATCCAAAACAAGGTCTCCTTCATTCAGAAAACGTTCAATAGCTTGAATACTAAGTACTGTTGTAGGATGCGTTCCAGTGCCAAAGGCCATCCCAGGGTCCATTTCGATAATTACTTCATCACTGGAAACGGGTTCATATTCCTCCCACGTAGGGATGATCGTTACTTTGTCTGAAACTTTGACTGGTTTATAATATTTTTTCCATTCATTCGCCCAATCTTCTTCATTGACTTCAGAAAGTGTCACCTTATTTTTGCCTAACTGGATATCATATTCCGCTAAACTGTTAATGGACTGTTTGACAGCATCGATGGTTTCACTCAAAAAACTATTAACCGGAAGGTAGGCTTTTACATAAACCCCTTCTGAAGGATAATCGTCAGGATCGAGCTCATATAATTCACCAAAACCCGCCCTGCGTTCTTTTTCCATATCTTGTGGATCTTCAATGACTACACCACTGGCTCCTGCTTCATGCAGGATATTTGAAACTGGTTCTACAGCTTCGTTTGTAGTATGAATACAAACTTCCGACCATTTCATTTCCATCAACTCTTTTCCAGTCGTTTTTTGAATCTTACCTGCCTCAACATATGTAGAGGCTGATTCAAAATAGTTTTCCTAATTTTGATCAGCCCCTGTAATCCTACTCGCCTTTGAATGCTCGCTTCATTTTTTGGAAAAAGTTACCGTGTTGTTCTTCTGTCGCTTCATTACCACTGATTTCATTAAACTCACGGATTAGTTCTTTCTGTCTTTCCGTAAGGTTTTGTGGAGTGACGACACGGATTTTCACATGCTGGTCGCCATGACCATGTCCGCGGACATTAGGAGCACCTTTCCCTTTCAAACGGAATGTTTTCCCAGTTTGCGTTCCTGCTGGCACTTTCAGTTTCACTCTGCCATGTACAGTCGGTACTTCTAACTCATCACCAAGTGCAGCTTGTGCAAAGGTTACAGGCAGCTCACAAAAGATGTGGTCGCCTTCTCTTTCAAAGAATTCATGAGATTCTACTCTCACTACAACAAACAAATCACCCGCAGGTCCTCCGTTGGCACCGGATTCCCCTTGTCCTGCTACCCGGATTTGCATGCCATCATCAATTCCTGCTGGTATGCTGACATGGATTTTTTTTCGTTTGGTCACATTTCCAGAACCGCCGCAGGTATTACATTTATCCTTGACGATTTTACCACTGCCTTGGCAATAATGACATACTCTACGGTTAACGACACGGCCAAACGGAGTATTTTGCTCTTCGTTCAGCTGGCCGCTCCCTTTACAGTGAGGACAGGTTTCTGGAGATGTCCCTGGCTTGGCTCCTGAGCCATCACATGTCTCACATTCTTCTTCTTTCGGTATTTCAATATCCGCTTCTTTACCGAAAATGGCTTCTTCAAAGCCCAGTGTCATTGTATATTGAAGGTCAGCGCCCTTACGGGGAGCATTTGGATCACGTCTTCTGCCCCCGCCGCCAAAGAACATATCAAATATATCGCCGAAGCCGCCAAAATCTTCCGCGCCTCCACCGAAGCCGCCAAACCCGCCTTGACCTTGAGGGCCGGCATGACCAAATTGATCATATTGGGTACGTTTCTGCTGATCACTTAATACTTCGTAAGCTTCCTTTACTTCTTTAAACTTATCCGCCGCATCCGGTTCATCACTGACGTCCGGATGGTATTTGCGGGCAAGTTTTCGATAACTCTTCTTAATTTCGTCCTTGGAAGCGTCTTTTCCCACACCAAGAACGTCATAGTAGTCTCGTTTACTCACTTGACGATCACTCTCCCGGCACTATTGCATAAAGTTAATAATAACATTGATACAAAGCTATTTTCAAATCTTGTTTCTTCACTTTCGTTTACGTTAAAAAAGTCAAAGCCAAGAAATTCCTGACTTTGACTTTTAACTTGACTTTCTTACTTTTTGTCGTCTTCTTCATTAACTTCTTCATAATCAGCATCGACTACATCATCGTCGCTGCCTTGTCCGCCTTCTGCTTCCTGCTGAGCTTGAGCTTGTTGTGCTGCTTGCTCATACACTTTTGCAGATAAGTTTTGGACGTGTTCCTGAAGCGCTTCTTTCTTTTCTTTGATCTTATCCAGATCTTCTCCTTCTAACGCTTCTTTCAATTCATCTTTAGCGGTTTCTGCCTGTTGTTTTTCTTCTTCAGAAACCTGTTCGCCTAAGTCTTTCAATGTTTTTTCAGTAGTGAAGATCATTTGGTCCGCTTCATTGCGAAGTTCTACCTCTTCACGGCGTTTCTTATCTGCTTCGGCATTTTCTTCTGCTTCTTTGACCATCTTTTCTACTTCTTCGTCAGAAAGCCCGGAAGAAGATTTAATAGTGATGGACTGCTCTTTATTTGTACCCATATCCTTAGCACGGACGTTAACAATACCGTTAGCATCGATGTCGAAGGATACTTCAATTTGTGGTACACCACGCGGCGCTGGTGGAATATCTGTCAATTGGAAACGGCCAAGCGTTTTGTTATCCTGTGCCATTTCGCGCTCACCTTGGAGTACATGGATATCAACCGCAGTCTGGTTATCTGCTGCTGTTGAGAATACTTGGGAGTGGCTGGTTGGAATTGTTGTGTTACGTTCAATAAGTTTAGTAGTTACGCCACCCATAGTTTCAATACCAAGGGAAAGTGGGGTAACGTCCAGAAGAACAACATCTTTAACGTCCCCTTGTAGGACTCCACCTTGAATAGCAGCACCAAGCGCTACTACCTCATCAGGGTTAACTCCTTTAGAAGGTTCTTTCCCTACTTCTTTTTTCAATGCATCCTGGACAGCCGGAATACGAGTGGAACCACCGACTAAGATAACTTTATCGATTTCACTGGAAGAAAGACCAGCGTCTTTTAGAGCCTGACGAGTCGGTTTCATAGAGCGCTCAATTAGATCAGAAGAAAGTTCTTCGAATTTAGCGCGTGTCAATGTCATTTCCAGATGCAATGGACCAGCTTCCCCGGCTGTGATAAACGGAAGGGAAATCTGAGTTTGTGCAACACCGGAAAGGTCCTTCTTCGCTTTTTCAGCGGCATCTTTCAGGCGTTGTTTGGCCATTTTGTCCTGAGATAGATCGATACCATTTTCTTTCTTGAACTCAGCAACCATATGGTCGATAATTACCTGGTCAAAATCATCCCCGCCAAGGCGGTTATCACCGGCAGTAGATACAACTTCAAACGTACCGTCGCCAATATCAAGGATAGAAACGTCAAAAGTACCGCCACCAAGGTCATAAACAAGAATTGTCTGATCCTGGTCCTCTTTATCGATACCATAAGCAAGTGCTGCAGCAGTTGGCTCATTGATGATACGTTCTACTTCGATGCCAGCGATTTTACCTGCATCTTTAGTAGCCTGACGTTCCGCATCATTAAAGTAAGCCGGTACAGTAATTACAGCTTTGTCTACCGTTTCACCCAGGTAGTCTTCTGCATATCCTTTGATGTATTGAAGGATGATTGCAGAAACTTCTTGAGGTGTGTATTCTTTTCCTTCCACTTCTACTTTATGGTCGGTACCCATATAACGTTTAATGGAAAGGATAGTGTTCGGGTTAGTAATCGCCTGACGCTTAGCGACTTCCCCTACCTGGCGTTCACCATTTTTAAACGCGACGGCAGAAGGAGTTGTACGGTTACCTTCTGGATTTGGAATTACTTTTGATTCGCCGCCTTCCATTACAGCGACACAAGAGTTTGTTGTACCTAAGTCAATACCAATGATTTTACCCATTGAAAATTCCTCCTTATAGCTCTACTGTGTTGAATTCATATGAATGAACTCCTGTACGGAGTTAGATTACATATAGATGGCTCGTTTACTGGTTCACTTTCACCATTGCAGGCCGGATTACCCGATCTTTCAGTTTGTATCCTTTTTGCATTTCTTCAATGACAACATTGGAATCGTAGTCTTCCTCATTCGCCTGCATAACTGCCTGATGAAGGTGAGGATCAAACTGCTCACCCTCTGCTTTGATTTCTTCAACGCCCTCTTTTTCCAATGCAGCTTTAAATTGCTGGTAAACCATTTTCATACCATCGACGAACCCTTTAGCGGCTTCGCCTTCGACCTCCACTTTCAATGCACGGTCAAAATTGTCCAAAACCGGAACTAATTCAGTAACGAGGTCCTGGGATTTATATTTACGATCCGCTTCGCGTTCTTTCATTGTGCGTCTGCGGAAGTTATCATAATCAGCTTGCAGGCGGATCAAGCGGTTATTAAGTTCTTCATAATCCTGCTTCAATTTTTCTAATTCCTCGTCCTCAGCCTGTTCTTCCTCAAGGACTTCCTGTTCCAATTCTTCTTCCTTCGCTGTTTCTTCTGGATCTGTAATGATTTCTTGTTCCTGCTGGTTGTCCTTTGACATTCCGACACCCCCTCCGAGTTCTATTCACCGTTAAGACTATAACACTTTTACTGCACAGAAAAAAGTAAAAGGACAAAAATAAGGGATGGGAGAAAAAACTGCCCATCTTTATCCTTTTCTACCCTTATTCATTTTGATACCAGGACTTAAAGGTATCTGTCATTTCTGATGAAAGCACGTGCATTAATTTAATAACGCGATTGTACTCCATCCGGGTAGGTCCTAATAAAGCGATGGTTCCAACTTGATCATCACCTAACGCGTAACTGGCCGTAATCAAGCTGCAATCCTGCATGGCATCGACCTCATTCTCATGGCCGATTTTCACTTGAATTCCAGAATGATCGTTACGCAGTAAGTGAACAATCTCACTTTCTTTTTCCATCATGGCATACAGGGATCTCACTTTTTCAAGGTCTTTGAACTCTGGCTGCATGAGTATATTGGTTTTTCCGCCGACATACAACTTTGTAGGCTGCTCATTAAGCAACGCCGCCTGCAAGTATTGAAATGCCTGCTCATAATTATTCGTATGAGTTTTCAACAAAGCGCCGACTTCACTGAAAATCTTCTCATGAAGTTGTACCAAAGGCACACCATGTAAACGGTCATTCAAAATATTCACCATTTTTTCCAGATCATTTGCTTCAATTTCCTGAGGGATATTGAAAGCCCTGTGTTCCACATGACCCGTATTGGTTACAAGAATGGCTACAGCTGTCTGAGCAGTCAATGGAACAATCTGCAGCTGCTTCAACTTCGTTTCAAACACCTCTGGTCCGAGAATGATCGAAGTGTAATTCGTCAAATCAGATAAAATTCCCGCTGACTTTTGAACCACTCTCTCAAACTCAAGCATCTGATCCCGAAAGGTTTCCTGAATCGAACGAATTTCCTTATTAGAAAGACGGAAAGGGGATAATAAATGATCTACATAAAACCGATACCCACTTTCGGAAGGAACCCTTCCGGATGATGAGTGGGTCTTTTCTATCAGCCCCATCTCTTCCAAGTCAGCCATCTCATTTCGAATGGTAGCCGAACTGAAGGTGACTTCATCTTTCTTGGAAATCGAACGTGACCCTACAGGTTGTGCTGTATGGATGAATTCATCAATAATCACTTGCAGTACCAGTAATTGCCTTTCTGTCAACATGATGATCACCTCTGTTAGCACTCTTATCTGTTGAGTGCTAAATCTATTATAAAATTATCAAATGCCTTTTATGTTGTCAACGACTTTAGCTTGGATTTATACATCTTTTTCATCCAGCAAAAATTCCTGGAAAACCTCATTGCCAAGGAGCCTTCCCTTTTCTGTCAATGCTATTTTATCATCCGCTATTACAATTAATTGCCGCTCTTTTAAATAAGGCAGAATATCCCCATAAACCTGCTCAAATTTATTGCCATATTTCACCTCGAAATTATTTAAGTCTACGCCTTCTGTCTTCCGCAGACCTAAAAATAACTCTTCTTCTATTTGTTCTCTTCTGCCGATTGGCTCCTCGTGAAGTACAGGACGGCCATTTTCTTCTGCTTGTTTAATATAGGCTGGAAGCGGTCGGATATTCACGATCCGTTTGCCCGGAAGATAGCCATGGGCCCCAGCCCCAAACCCGAAGTAATATTCGTTGTTCCAATAGGTCATGTTGTGTTTGCTTTCAAATCCTGGTTCCGCAAAATTGCTGATTTCATATTGTTTTTTTCCTTTAGCCATCATTTTCTTCTGCAGCAATTCATACATTGCTGCTTCTGATTCCTCTGGAGGCTTCCTTAATTTACCTTTTTTATAGCGTTGATAAAATACGGTTTTCGGCTCAATTTGCAAGGAATACGAAGAGTAATGAGGCAGATCGAAGCGTAATGCTTCGTCCACCGTTTGTTCGAATTGCTCTACAGTTTGACCTGGAAGGGCATAAATCAAATCGATACTGATATTCGTGAGACCTGCATTCAACAGCCTGTCTATATTAGTATAGACATCTTTGACTTTATGAAGACGGCCTATTTTTTCAAGCATCCTATCGTCAAAAACTTGCACTCCAAGGGATATACGATTAACACCGTAAGCTTTCAAGAGCTTTACTTTTTCTTCATCAAGATCACCTGGATTGGCTTCAAACGTATATTCACTGCAGGCTGCGATATCATGATAACGATCAATGATGATAAGCAGTTTTTTCAATTGTTCCCTGGACAGTGCCGTGGGAGTACCGCCACCTACAAAAATAGTCCTGGGGGCTATCTTTTTTTCCGGTATATATGATTTGATTTCTTTTTCCAACGCGTTCAAGTAATCATCTGCCAGCCTCTCATTATAAAAAAACTTTGTAAAATCACAGTAGTGACAAATCTGCTGACAGAATGGTATGTGAATATATACTGATGGTATGTGCATCAGGTTACCGCCTTTCATAACGAAAACCGCAAGAAAAACTTCCTGCGGTTTTCGGCATATTAATTATCATCGTCATCCATTTCAAGTACAGACATGAAGGCTTCTTGCGGTACTTCGACGGAACCGACCATCTTCATCCGTTTCTTACCTTCTTTTTGCTTTTCTAATAGTTTACGCTTACGGGATATATCTCCCCCGTAACATTTGGATAACACGTTCTTTCTCATCGCTTTGATCGTGGAACGAGCTACTACTTTGTTACCGATCGTTGCCTGGACCGGCACCTCGAATTGCTGTCTCGGAATGAGATTCTTCAGCTTTTCGACAATTTGCTTTCCTCGTTCATAGGCAAAGTCTCTATGCACAATGAATGATAAAGCATCAATCGTGTCACCATTCAACAGAATATCCATTTTGACGAGGTCGGATGCCTGATAGCCGATCAGCTCATAATCAAATGAAGCATAGCCTTTTGTTTTTGATTTCAAGGCATCAAAGAAATCATATACGATTTCGGATAATGGAATCTCATATACAACGTTGACCCGGTTTTCATCGAGATACTGCATATCTTTAAAATCGCCACGTTTCTTCTGGCATATTTCCATTACCGGCCCGACAAAATCATTCGGTACCATGATCGTAGCTTTGACAAATGGTTCCCGGACTTCCTGTATTTTTTGGTTGTCTGGCATCATCGATGGGTTATCCACTTGTATTTCACTTCCATCTGTCAAAGCCACCTGATAAATAACACTTGGTGCAGTAGTGATCAGATCAATACCAAATTCTCTTTCAATACGCTCCTGAATAATCTCCATATGAAGCATCCCAAGGAAACCTGTGCGGAAGCCAAAGCCAAGCGCCTGAGATGTCTCCGCTTCATATTGAAGGGAAGAATCATTTAATTCCAATCGCTCCAATGCTTCACGAAGGTCATTATAACGGTTGGCATCTACCGGATACATTCCACAGAAAACCATTGGATTTAAACGTTTATAACCTGGCAATGGTTCGGCGGCCTGCTTTTTGGCATGTGTAATCGTATCACCGACACGACTGTCCCCAACATTCTTAATCGAAGCAGTCAAATAACCAACATCTCCGACCGTCAATTCATCCAGTGGAGCTGGTTTAGGTTTAAACACACCTACTTCATTGACTTCAAATTCTTTTCCGGTCGCCATCATCTTGATTTTATCGCCAACTTTAACAGACCCTTCTTTGATACATACATAAGCGATGACACCACGATATGGATCATATAAGGAATCAAATATCAATGCTTTCAATGGTTCTTCCTCATTGCCTGCCGGCGCTGGGATGTCACTGACAATTCTTTCAAGTATTTCATCGATTCCTTTCCCATCTTTGGCAGAGGCAAGGATCGCATCAGAAGCATCGATGCCGATCACATCCTCGATCTCCTGCTTCACCCTATCCGGGTCTGCACTAGGAAGGTCAATTTTATTAATAACCGGGATAATTTCCAACTCATTCTCCAGTGCTAAGTAAACATTCGCTAATGTCTGGGCTTCAATCCCCTGGGCCGCATCGACGACCAGAATGGCACCCTCACAAGCAGCCAAACTACGCGACACTTCATACGTGAAGTCTACATGGCCTGGAGTATCTATTAAATGAAAAATATAATCTTCATCATCTTGTCGATAGTTCAATTGAACAGCATTCAATTTAATCGTAATTCCCCGTTCGCGTTCCAAATCCATTGCATCCAGGAATTGTTCTTTCATTTCACGCTGTGTCAATGCTTTTGTCTTTTCTAATATCCGATCAGCTAATGTCGATTTCCCATGATCAATGTGAGCAATGATCGAAAAGTTCCTCACACGCTGCTGTCTCTGATTACTTGCCAATTACAATCCACTCCTACTATTTTTACGAACGATAACTAGCATAGATTATAGCAATAGCCAAGGGAATATTCAATCATCAAAAGCGGAAGTTACGGGTCAGGAAAGCTGAAACCTAATTTTAAAAAAGAAGAAGCTGCCTGTGCTGCTTCTTCTAAAATAATGGCTCTACTATATTAGCTGCAGTAGTAATGACGATATCATAAAGCTTGGAAATCCCTGTACCTAATAACTCTGCAATCTGTACGCTGCCATGAGCGGGATATTGACCTTTATCTGGTAATGGGGTTTCTACAGGTATTCCAACCACAGGACCTTCAAACATATCGTTTTTTTCCGCTTGCCCTTCTAAAAGTGATTCTTCCGAAAGGATGGGGGCATCTGGCTGGTCAGTATGGTTTTCGGAGGCTTGATTGATACCAAACAAAGCACCACCAAGAAACAACGAGATCATCATACATAATATTAGCAAGTACTTTATCATAACTCCCACCTCCAGTTCTTAATCACCAGACACCTTTTCCGCTTCCCAGTAATATTCACTGAATACTTCCGCCACTGCATCAACCGACCGGTATATTTCATCCAGACTGTTTTCATGTCCACCGAATTCTAGTAATATCGCTTTTTCAGAAAGATCCTGATTGTATTTGCCATCCACTCCATTTCCTTTCTTTTTAATAACCCCCCTGCTTAATCCAGGGAACTTTTCATCCAGTAATTCATGAAGATCTGCAGCCAGTTTGGCATTTTTTTCATAAGCTTCGTGCTCAGCTCCGATAACAAAAATGGTTTTCGCAAAAATTTCCCCATCAATTTCTGTTGTGGTCACATCCCTCGGAGCGCCGTCACGGTGCAGGTCAAAAATGTATTGGATATCTTTGTTGGAAGCCATCGCTTCCGTAACGATCGTTCTTGATGCGTCATAGGGAGCTACCCCTTTTTCCTTTGCGAATGCAGTAACATCGCGCTCATTAACCTTTGCCCCAATTCCGTTGGCTTCTAAAGCCTTAGCCAGGCGATCACTCACTTTAGTGATATTCACTTCATCATGATAAGCATGTTCTGTCCCTTCAGCCAAGTGTGGAAGGAAGGATTCCCGGTTGTGGGTATTATAAATAAGAACGACATTGCGATCACCAGTGGAGCGTGCGTCTTTTCTTTCTGTTTTTTCCACCGGCTCCTCCTCTTCCGGATCCACCGCTTCCCTATCTTCCATTACTACATCCAGTGGCGGATGGGACTCTATCGGCAAGTTGGTATAATCCGTTCCCTCACCGGCAACCAGAATTTCACTATGATAAGTATCCAGCCCTGGCAACTCCCTTCCCAATAGGCTCCGCGGATCATTCGGTGTCAAACTCGTTGCCAATTGAAACCCCATTGTTGTCAGGTCAGGAGGTTTTACGTTATCAGGATAGGCTTCTTTGTACATTTTATTTTCCATACTGAATAAATATAAAAAAGAGGGACCATCAATTTGGCTTGTCCAGTCCTGAATGGTCTCTGAATAGATTCGATAAGTCGGTTTGACACTCGTCAATCCCCCAATAATCAATAAAAGAGCTGCCATGGCCGCAACCCATGAACCTGCCCGTTTTGACAGCCTATTGAATTGGTAGTGATGGAATAGCTTTCGCTTTCTTATTTTCTTCATCATCCGGCTCCCTTCATGACCTTAAGGCTGTTTATTAAAGTCTATGAGGGAGCTGATAAAATAGAACTTCACTCTATCAATTTTCTATCATATTTATCGAGTGAACGATTGAGATTCATCTCCTTTAATTCTTTCATGCAACGCTGCATTAATTCCAGCTGCTATCACATGAGCCATATCTTCCATAAATTCATCCACTTCTTTTGGTGTGACCATGAGGTTATGGCCAATTGGTGACAAGACCTCTTCTATCAATTGCCTTTTTTCATGAGTTTCCAGACCGCCAACCATTCCAAGGATTGCTTGTCGTTGCTCTAAATCAGGCAAATCTTCCTCTCGCAGTGTTTTATCTCCAAATGTCATCCGAGCGGGAGTGAGAGATTTAGACGGGTCATCTTTCTCACGCCATTCCCTGCCCATATGCTTTAACAGATAATCAATGGTGTCATTTGTAATCGTAACAGCATCTACGACGGTGGGAACCCCTACTGCTATCACCGGGATGTTCAGCGTCGATTTACTCAGCTCTTTTCTTTTGTTCCCTACACCGGAGCCTGGATGTATGCCTGTATCTGATAATTGGATGGTAGCATTAATACGATCAATCGACCTTGATGCCAGTGCATCAATAGCAATAACAAAGTCTGGTTTTGTCTTTTCCAGTACCCCCAGGATAATGTCGCTTGTTTCTACGCCGGTTACCCCCATTACCCCAGGAGTGATAGCTGATACTGGACGGTAGCCTTCAGCCACCGTTTCCGGGTGCAGCTTAAATAGATGTGTTGTTACCATCACCTTTTCCATAGCCATTGGCCCGAGAGCATCTGGCGTTACATTATGATTTCCCAGCCCGACCACCATACATGTTTGTCCCTCTTTAATATCATTTAAACGGAACAATTCACCAAGCTGCTCGGCAAGGACAACCGCTAGACGTTTTTGCATATCAGTATCTTGATTTCTTATCGCTTTGGACTCGAGCGTAATATAATTGCCTGCTTTTTTTCCCAGACGATCTTCAGCAGCTTCATCAATGGTGACATATGTAACCTTGATGTCATCAACGGTTTTTTCTTCTACTTCTACCCCTTGTGGAGATTGGTTCTTTTGGTCTTCCTTGACATACATATCTCTGGCTTCAATGGCCAGGTCTGTACGAACGTTGTATTGCCTGTTTTCAGCACTCATTCTCACGCCTCCTTTTTGTAACTAGCTTGAGGCAGGGAGAAGATTTTTATACGTTTTCTTTCATGGCTTAGATAAACCTATTGAAAACTAGAGGTGGCTTTGGTAAAATGACTCTTGTTCGATATGAATGAGACTGATGTTTTTACCTAGGAGGTGAAATCATGCCAAATATTAAATCCGCAGTGAAACGTGTTCGTACAACTGACGACCGCCGCGTGCAAAACCTTGTTTATAAAGGTGATATGCGTACAGCTGTCAAGCGTGTGGAAAAGTTAGTAGCAAACAATGACGCAGAAGGTGCTAAGAGCGCTTTACAAACTGCAGCGAAAAAAATTGATAAAGCCGTTCAAAAAGGTATCGTCCACCAAAATAACGGCAACCGTCAAAAATCTCGCCTTGCTAAAAAAGTAAACAGCCTATAAGGCCTGCTTTTTTTATGACCAACAAGCGACTCTTGCCAGGGTCGTTTTTCATTTGCAATGAATTCCAACATAAAAAAGCTTCATGCCAGCGAACCCAGTTCGCCGCATGGAGCTTTTTTATAATGTCTAAAGTAATAAGCAGGTAAAAGACCAGCTTTCATCCTGTTTGACTATCCAATCGTTTAATGTGAACCAATTGGTATAGTAGTAATTCAAAAGCAAGACTCTTTTCTACTTTCCCTTGTTTTATGTTCTGGTCCGTTTCTGTCAATTTATCCATGATTTGTTCTAATTCGTGGAAAGTGAAATGCTGTTCTCTTTTCACGGCCATTTTAATTACATAAGGATGTGCTTTTATGTATTGCTTCATTTGATTCTGTGCATACCCTTTTTGCTTAAGTATTTTTGCTTGCAAGATAATTCGAAATTGTGAGGCCAGTAAAGCCGTTAAGGCAATAGGATCTTCATTCATCCTTGTTAAATCTTTATAAATGTGAATAGCTTTAGAAAGATTGCGCTCCATCACTGCATCAACAAGTTTAAGACCTGAAGCCTCAGCGCTATGAGATAAAAGCGATTCAGCCATTTCCCTTGTTATAGTGGCTCCTTCTCCAGCATTCAGTGCTAACTTTTCCATCTCACTTCGAAGTACCATAAGATTCGTTCCAACCTCTTGAATAATTAGTTCATGCAAGTCAGTCGGGACTTGGATGTTTAGCTCACCGGCAATAGAAGTTATCCATTCTTCCAGGTTCCACTCTTTGACAGGCATACAAGGCACTGTCTCCCCTTGTTTTTTAAATAACTTGAATATTTTTTTCCGTTCATCTATTTTTTCATATGGGGCTGTGATTACCAGTATGGAATAATCAGCCGGATTGGTGAGATAAGACTGTAAAGCTTCTACATCATGTTCAAAAGGAAGCTTATCAGGTTTAGCTTTCATGAAAACAGGATTGTCGGCGATGATAATTTTCCGTTCACCAAAAAACGGATATGTCTCTGCATCCGTAACAACATCTTCGATTGGGGTCTCCTCTAAATCATAATAAGAGACATTGACTTCCTGATCTTCACCAGATAAGGCATATTTCAATATTTTTTGTTTAATATCCTGAATCAGGTAGGATTCCGTTCCATATAATAAATATACGGAAGAAAATTGTTTTTTGTTTATTTTTTTCATTACTTGCATATAGTCCATACTTACACCCCAGTTAATACATGATAAAGTAACAGGCACCTCGTCCATTTCCTATCCACAAAAAGGAACTCAATGTTCTTATTTTATGCTGGTTAGGAAGCCTTGTCAAAAATGTTTGGGAACGAGGTGCCTGAGGTATCTATATGAACGCCGCCCGTTCCAGCCCCGGGTGAAAGATCGGGCGACGATATTGTCCTTTGGTTTTAGATTGACCAAAAGGACGTAAAGTATAGATGACAACTCTTGCTAACCAAGGTAATCAAAAAAACGGATAGTTTTTTTGATATAATTAATGAAGAATCTGGATTTTTAATCAAGTATCGCTTATACTAAAACACAGGTATAGGAGGGGTAAAAGTGAACGAATTCAAAAAAGATATTCAATCAAAAAATAATGATGTCGTCGATTCCGGGCTAGGGTTCATTTTCTCGTTCTTGTTCTTCTTCATTATATTCTTTACCGGTGTCGTCGTGAATGTAATCGGATCGTAAATTCCATTACTACCAAGAGTCTGGGACATAACTAGCCGAAAATAGTAAAAAAAGGGTTCCGATTATCGAATTTTGATGACCGGAACCTTTTTTACTGAGTCAATCTCATAATTGGTTAGACGGTTTCCGTTTCAGGCCGTG